>CAJUHV010000162.1 GCA_910586445.1 uncultured Eubacterium sp. | reverse complement strand
CCTGTCACTCAATCATGATTTCCTTGATAGAAATCTTCTTGATTTTTTCGGAATACACATACATGAGAATTTCATAAATCGCAATAAACGCGGTGAGCGAAACAAGCATAATGGGAACATCAAATTCGTATGCCGGTATGCTCCTCATATCCTTAAATACGATGTCCACCATAAGCCGCAGCAATCCGTACTGATACCCTGTTCCCAGTATAAAACCAAGATAAGACAGCGGCCTGTATCCGCCCAGAATTGCCCTGCAGCATTCTTTCTGCGAATAGCCGAACACCCTCATCATGGCAATGGTTTTTGTGTTCCCGTTGATGACGGTAGTGATGGCGAGAAACAGCGTTGTAAAGGCCAATATAAGCCCGATGGCCAGCATCATCACGCCCATCATTTCACTTGCGAAATCTTTCATACTGAACGACATCTGTGTCATAGATGAAAAACAAAATGAAGCAAAAACAATGAAGAATACAAGGGCCTTTTTCGATTTCAGGGTATTCCTTTTCAAGTCCTCCACGAAGGGCAATTCTCTGTTTTTTTCGGCTCTGTGGTTCGGCGTTTTGGAAGCGGTCTGCAGGTTGTCTTTCAAAAGCAGCAGCACAGGCTTTTTTATTATCCTCAATATCAAGGCTGATGCCCTTTAACACTTGAAACCGGCTTTCTCCGTTTCCGTAGGATTTTATGATGTCTTTCGCTTTAATCATTCTTTTCATCCTCCTTTATTTTTTTCAAGATGCTCATTGCTACCTCCGTCATCATGGTGCTGATTTCCTGGCCTGTGAAGCGGCACATTTTTGTGGCGCAGAGGGATGCGATTCCGTGGGTATATATCCATAGATGATGATACAGTTTTTGCGCGGAGGGCCTGCTGATTTTGTAATCATCCTGGATGGACAGCAGGATTTGATCATAGCTTTCATCTATCAGCGGAAGCACACCGGATAAGTCGGGAATCTGTTTCTGCTCTGTCATAAAGAGGAGCTGGAAAAGTTTGGGCTCCTTGACAGAGAAAAGAATGTATTGGGTGCCTACGCCTTTGAACGGGTGCTCCGCTGCCAAGCCTTTCTCCACGTATTCTTTATACAAAGTTTTGGCAGCCTGGGTCATAGCCTGCTGGACTTCTTCCATATTTTTGAATACGGTAAAAATCGGCCTTGCCGAGCTGGCCAGGTATGTTCCCAAGGCTCTGGAGGTCAGGGCTTCATATCCGTCTGTCCTGACAATATTTAAGGCGGCTTCGATAATTTCTGCTTTTGTAAATTTGGCTTTGGGCGGCATGGTATGTCTCTCCTTTCTAAATCAACTGTTTTAAATCACTTGATTTAAGTATAAGCGAAGCGGCGGGAAAAGTCAATATGGTAAAAGAGATTACTGCCTGGGCCCTGTTATCCTTGCCTGAAAGAAACCGGGAAATCATTTTCTTAATCGCTTTCATTTTTTGAAAAACGGATATATAATAAAGCAACGGCAAATCAGAAGTTGTATGGAGGAATATAGATGTCTGAATTAAATAAATTATTAGATGATTTCATATTGAACAGTAAAAATATTTTATATGATAACCTTATTGGAATCTATCTTCATGGCTCTTTGGCAATGGGATGTTATAATGAAAAGA
>CAJUHV010000161.1 GCA_910586445.1 uncultured Eubacterium sp. | reverse complement strand
CCCCGCCAAAGCATAAAATCCTTTTGACAGTGTGTTTTCCTAATAAAACGCAATCATATGTCTGTGGTGAGGCGCACAGAAGGGGGATTACAGAAGTTTCTATCCGTACTGCCTGTTATAAAGATGCATATCTGATATATCGCCATATGGGTTTTCGGGATTCTCAAAGCGATTGTCGGTTTTTAACGATGAATTTGAAAAAGATAGATACAGATGTGGACTAAGTATGGTTGCATTTTCCCTTCGTATTGAATGAAGACCAATGAGTTTATAGAATGAGGAGAAGGCTTTTGAGCGACAAAAGAAATGACTTTATTGCAGATAATGAGTTTGCATTATATGGAGAAAAAATCATTGTAAGTCTGCTGAATCAATCAAATGTGGAATGCTATTTGTCTACATATAAAAGGGCGTCTGCTTTTTCAAAAGTATATGAGATGATGCCTGATTTCTGGGAGCATCCGTGTGGGTGTATTAAAGATTATGCTGACGGAAAACGGGACAGCAAAGCAAGGTACTTGATAACTGAAAAAGTATCATTGCGGGGAGTAGGTTTCATTGAATTAGACTATAGTAATGTGGAAATGCCGGAAGTAGATATTGCAATACTTGATGAGTATCAGGGAAAAGGCTATGCCTTTGAAGCATCCAAGATACTGTGTGTAAATGTATTTGAAAATGAATCAGTAGAGTGTATTGTTTGGAACGCTTTCCGTTCAAATAAAGCAAGCTGTAGGATAGCTGAGAAGTTGGGCGGTAAGGTAGTAGAAGGAAAAAATTTGGTAGTGGAAGCTATGCGGGCAGCAGGATTAAAAGTGAATCCAGCAGAATATGCGGAAGCTCCTGCGACAGTGACATATGAGATTAGAAAAATGATATTTATTAACAGATTTTGCAATAGGAATTGTATGTGAGAAAAATTTTTATTAATGACAGGATGGGAGATGTATTGAATGAAAACGTTTGCTGAATTAAGCATGGATTTTTTATTTGATACATCTTTTTTATTGCCGCTTTTGCAATTTTATTATAATTAAGGGGGCAGGGGATTTTTCCTCTGTTAGCAATTTTTATAGAATCTCCTCATGGGAATTTTATAAAAAACTGTCTGTGGACGTCCATAGGCAGTGCTTGCTATTTTATTCTGCGTATATACGCAGGCAGTGCTTGCTATTATGCTCTGTGTCATGACACAGGGAGTGCTTGCTGTTTCGGTGAGATGAACAAATGGATTTTAAGTTGTATGGTTAGTCTGTCCAAAAACGATACCAGTGTTGCCGCCCATTTTGACAGAAAAATTTTGAAAAAGTTTTTGTAAATAGGAAGGAATTTTGCATATTTACTATGTAGAATAATCTTTAAGGCATATGAAATAAAAGCCTGTTTGAAAACTGAATATTGCAATATGCGTACAGGACGTGAGGATATGTGTAGCCACAATGTAGGTGCGCCATGATATGCTCGCTTTAATCCATTTTCAGGCAAATGTGAAGAAATGGAAAACAAACCTCTGAAGCGAAGGCATTGAGCGATAAAAACCTGACAAAATGCACAGCAGTTGTGCGGGGCGATGAAGCATATCTGTGATAATGATACTTCTGAATTTTTGATTTAAATTCAGTCATATAATGACGGTGTGATTCCGATGTGGGCAGCGTAATGACCTGTCACTTGTATGTAGGTTTATGGATTA
>CAJUHV010000160.1 GCA_910586445.1 uncultured Eubacterium sp. | reverse complement strand
TTTTTATGTTACACAAAGTATTGATGTATTTTTATTGATTCTGGTTTTGCACATTATCCGGATACCATCAAATAATCTGATCATAAAACAACAGGCAGGTTTTACCTGCCTGTGACATCAATCGTTATAGTGTTTTATCGCTGCTATTGCATTGACAATGCTAATGACATCAACCCGGTTTAAATCCGGGTAAGCCGTTGTTAATCGTCCATAATTCCAAAAACAATCGTCTGGGTCCACGATGTCTATCCCTATGTTCCAGTTTGGAATGCACAGATAACGGCCATTGCTGTAACTGCCAGTTATGACATGAAACATGCTGTCTCTTGCGCATACTTTGTAATCGGTTGGCTCAAAAGGCCGCAACGGGCATATGGTTCCCTGCCATGCTGCCATCCCTTTGTCCGGAAGAAATCTGCAAACAAATATCTTTTCCATAAATCCCCCTTATCCCAGCTCGCAGTCGTTTACTGCCTGCATAACGATATCTGCTGTGACCATGTCCATACTGCGGCTGTTCCCTATTAAAAGACAGGCATTGCAGTATTTGTTGATCAGGCGGGGGATGCCGTCAGCAGCGTTTAAGACTGCCTCAAGAGCCGCTTCTTCAAAAACCTGCCGGCTGCATCCGGCACCCTTAAGTTTTTCTGCTATATAACTGCGCCCTTCTTCTTTCTCCATACCTTCCAGGTTGTAATTCATTACAACCCTTTGGCGCAGCGGCTCATGTACGGCAAGCCTTAAATTATTGTTGAGCTTCGGGAGGCCGGCCAGCAGTACAGCGGCACGGTCTCTGGAGTCCATTTCAAAACTAAACAGGATTTTCAGGTCATTTAATATTGCATTGTTAATATAATTCGCTTCATCAATGATGATGACGGGTGTCTTCTTTTTTTCAATAAAAAGCCTTGTGATTTCTTCCTGTATTGCCCGGAAGTTGTCTGACTTGCGCAATGCAGGCTCCATACCCAGTTCCGCTGCAAGGTTCCGGTAAAAATCATTTGCTGTCAGTGAAGAAAGGCAGGAATACACCACTTGATACAGCGCCGGGTTCAGGGAGGATGCCCATGCCCTTATGGCAGTTGTCTTTCCCTTGCCGGATGCCCCGGTCAGGATGCCGAATCCTTTTAGTTTTGCCAGGTAATCCAGGCGGGTAACGGCTTCCCTGTGTTCTTTCGTCTTTATGAGTATCTCCTTGGAATTTTTTAGGAATGGGTTGAATTCCAGGCCGTAACGCGTGGTATAGTCAATGGCTCCAGGGTTCATGCTTGCTCACCGCCTTTATATAAATATATTTTTTTGCGTTTTACGGATGCATTTTCCTGCTTGTCCAAAAGCCGGACTGGGGTAAGTGTGCCATCCGCTTCCACTATAAAAACCTCTTCCATGTCTGGTGAATACCGGAGTGTGATGCGCTGCCTTGCAAACCGGCAATCCACTTCGTATTCCACCTGCCCAATGACAATGACGCTATCCGCAGAAACGCGCCGTTCTATTTCAAGTAGAAAAAAATCTGAAATTTCCCGCCCGGTGAGCCGGCGGATGCATTCCGGCTCGGAAAAGAATCTCTCCTGCGGGGACTTCCCCTTAAGGGATGAGTGGGCTGTCTGGTTGTAGTTGTGCACATAAGCCAGAAGATTTCCGCGCAATTCGTCAAGGGTATTGAATCCACTGATGTCAAGGGATGCCAGCCACTGGTCC
>CAJUHV010000159.1 GCA_910586445.1 uncultured Eubacterium sp. | reverse complement strand
TATTTGTCCTCCATGTGCTGCTGATCATTCCACAGCATCCAGAAAGCAGCACACAACAAATGGATTAAAATGTTACTTTCTACAGCCGAACAAAGAAAAAGGAAGCTGCCTGTGGCGGGAAGTGGCTGCATTCTGTATCAGAATAAAATAGACTTAAACTTTTAGTTTGTATCAATGCCGGGAGCCAGTGGCAAATGCGCACTGTCTCCCGGTATTTTTAGAATTGCGGCATTATTCATGACAATAGAAAATTCGCGAAGCGTGGATTCTATTGTTGGGGGTTTCTTAAAAAGGATTACGTCAGGAAAAATTGAAGGAGGGAACTGACGGAAGAGGAAATGGAGCGTATGAATAGCCTGGATCGGAACGAAAAGCATGATTGGTATTGAGATTTTCTAAAAAAGTCGTTCGTTTTTTTAAGTCACTGAATATGAAAAAATGTCAATTTATCATAATGGTTTTGGACATTGTTCACAGGAATAAAGGTGAATATAATAAAACATAGAAAAAGGGAGCGTATGAAGAACATAAACGATATGGTCAGTAAAACATAAAAATATTCACAATAAAGCATATAAAAAATTTGAAGGGGAAAGGTTGAATAAATTCTCTGATGAGCAATTTATAGTTAACGACATTAGAAATTTCGTTTTCGGCATTGCAGGAGCTGCCGTATATGGCTCCTGCAAGAGACGGAAACAGAAATTTGTTATGTCGTTTACTATAGTTCAACTAACTGAACAAGTTCAGTTAGAATTTGTGACGCTTCGGAATGGAGAAAAAATGTCTGAAATAAGCGAGAAAATACGGAAAAATTTCGGGAGTACAGATACCAGAAGAGATGCGGGATTGAAAACGCCGGAGACGGTGGTAAGGTTCGATGACATTGTTTACGGTACAGATCCGATATGGCAGAGTCTGGATGTGTACCGGCCGGTAAATGCCGGGGATGGAAACCTTCCCGTGATCGTCAGCGTGCACGGAGGCGGATGGGTTTATGGAGATAAGAACAGATATCAGTATTACTGCATGAGCCTTGCGGAGAGAGGATTTGCTGTCGTGAATTTTTCGTATCGACTGGCGCCGGAACACAAATTCCCTGTGCCGTTAGAAGACACCTGTATGGTGTTTTCCTGGGTACAAGCCCAGATTATATTTCTTTCAGCTATTACTCCTCAAGGCTTACGAGCGCCGATAAAGAGTTGATGAAAAAGGCAACGACCGGAAATGCGTTTGCTACGCTGAAAAATCCGTATCTGAAAGAATCGGAATGGGGCTGGACAATCGATCCTGTCGGACTTCGCATTACAATGAATGAATTGTATGATCGCTACCAGAAGCCGCTTTTCATCGTAGAAAATGGCTTGGGAGCATTTGACCGGGTGGAAGAAAACGGGCAGATTGCAGATGACTATCGGATTGATTATCTGAAACAGCATATCGATCAAATGAAAGAAGCGGTGAAAGATGGTGTGGAGCTTATAGGATATCTTGCCTGGGGATGCATTGACCTGATATCGGCATCTACGGGAGAGATGAGTAAGAGATATGGGTTCATCTATGTGGACAGGACAGATGATGGCAGCGGCAGCCTAAAGCGTTATAAAAAGAAGTCGTTTGACTGGTATAAAGAAATCATCAGACAAAACAGTGAAATGCAGAAGTAAATATTATGATAAATGGTTGTAAAATAAGCGCTGAGCACTCTCGGAAACTCAATAGAGAATAAGCAGGAAAGGGTTGATTTTCA
>CAJUHV010000158.1 GCA_910586445.1 uncultured Eubacterium sp. | reverse complement strand
AAAAAACCAGGCAGCGCCAGTGTGACAGCCATGTACAGGGGAAAGAAATATACGTGCAGGATTTCTGTAGTGCAGAAAGCAGATGCGGGCGGCAGCCCTGCCGCTTCGGACAGCAGCGGGAGTATGGACCCAAAAGATGACACAGCAGAGCTTACGCCGGGAACCAGCTATTACAGGGATTTTTTAGTTGTCAATGTGCTTCACACCAGACAGGACGGGGATATTCATTATAATGTATATTTCCCGGATTCTTATAATGGGAATGACCTTCATGCGTTATTTGTAACGCTGCCCGGATATCAGGGGCTTTATTTTCAGGGGCCTGCGCAGAATATCAAAACAGAAGATTTTGGATTTGAAGCCCGGAAATATAATTCTAAAATGGTCATTCTGGCGCCGCAGCTTTCAGACTGGGAGCAGACATCGGCAGACCAGACGGTTGCGCTGACGGAATATTTTCTCAGCCATTATAAAATCGATCCGGCAAAAGTCTATATTAACGGTTATTCTGGCGGCGGGGAAACGCTTTCTCTGGTTCTGGATAAAAAGCCGGAGCTGTTTGCGGCTGCGCTGATGTGCAGTTCCCAGTGGGACGGCGGATATGAAGCCGTAGTACAGGCCAGGACACCTGTTTATTTCATTATTGGAGAGAATGATGAATATTATGGCTCCGAACCGTTTAAAAAAGCATACCGGAATCTGCGGGAGCTGTATCGAAAACAGGGGCTGGCAGAGAATGAAATTGACCGTCTGGCTGTGCTGGACGTAAAGGACAGTTCTTATTTTAGAGGAACCGGCATCACATACCAGCATGGCGGCGGATATTTGTTCTGTCGGGATAAAGCAGTTATGGAATGGCTGTTTGGGCATGAAAGAAGCTAGATGCAGATCACAGAAAATGGAGGGTCTTTTTGGAGATGCTCCATTTTCATATGTAAAATGCTTCTACTTATAAAATGCTTTTATTATAAAATACTTCTATATAAGATACCTCTATCCGTTTCATTTGACTTGTTCAAAAAAATTCAGGAATTTATCTTTTTGCTTTTTCAGACAGATACAATAATAAGACTGTTTTGCATCTGTGTCACAGATTGTTACAGGGATTTTACCATGGGGAGCTTAAATGCAGCGCGATATCTGTGATAAATTTATACTGCGCATCGTATTGATCTGCCGTACTTTGTTGAAGTATATGCTCCACGCCGCCTTGTATATTGCCGTTGCCTATTGGATAGCTTTCCTTTCGTGACTGCAGATCTTTGAGGCGTGGAGTATAAGATTATGGGCTATACTGCATGGGGATGTATATGTATTAGTGGGAGTTTTCTTCTGTGGGACTTGAGAAACGGTATGGATTTGTTTATGTAAATCGAAACGATGACAGGATTGATGCAGCGGCAAAAAAAGAAATCTTTTTACTGGAATCAGAATGTGAGCCTGGCAAATGGAGAATACCTGGACGGGTGAAAGGAAAACTCCAGATAAAGTAAAAAACAGGGAGCCGTTAACGGCTCTCTGTTTCATCATGAACCGGGTGCTAAGAGGAGGATTTCCAGCATAGCTTGCGAGCATCCGGTGCGCGGGCAGAGAAATATAAACCTTCTACTGCCCGCGTATTATATTTAAGAAGGAGCTAAATGATAATGAGTTATGGAAAGAGTGATGTGAAACCTGTGCATATGGCACAGGACAAATTATTTTATCGGTTTCCAAGTACCGTACCGGAAACATATGCTGTGACATCGGAGTCATTTCTTGAAAATAATCCGG
>CAJUHV010000157.1 GCA_910586445.1 uncultured Eubacterium sp. | reverse complement strand
TGATCAGCCCCTTGTCAAGTAGACAGCTTAAATATCTAAAATAAAGTGGCGGGAATGGCCACGCTGATATACGTGGTCATTCTACGCACACCATTTTTCCTTATATTTCTCAATGCGTTTGTTTGGGGGAATGGGGTATTCTATCGGATGGTCTGATGCCAGTGCTTCATTCCGCACTTCGAGCGGTGTTTTGCAATGGTATCTGTCCTGCGGACGTTCCTCGCTATAAAACCTCATATAATCTCTTATGGCGTGCTTCAATGAAGCTTCGTCAGTTATTTCATACATTTGATACATTTCTGACTTGATAATACCCCATAAGCCTTCTGCGGGGCCGTTGTCAATACAATGTCCAACCCTGGACATGGATGGCTCCATCTGCCGCGCCTTCAGCTTTTCCCGGAACACCCTGCCCGTATACTGGTATCCCCTGTCACTGTGAAAAATAGGTTTCGCATCTGGATTTGCGGCGACTGCCTTGTCAAACGTCCTGAATACGAGCCTGTTGTCATTTCGGCCGCTAATGACATAAGAGACCGGATACCTGTCGTATAAGTCCAGAATCATGCTTAAATACAGTTTGCCTTTTCCACCCGGGATCTTGAATTCTGTTACATCGGCTGACCACTTTTGGTTAGGCGCCGTTGCATAGAAATCTCTGCTGAGTTTATTTTCTGCCATCGTCTGCGGTGCGTAAGGGCTGTATTTTTTCTTTTTCTTCCTGATCACAGAATGAATTCTCAGTTTTTTCATGATCCTATGAACCCTGTTTTTGCTGTATGTCGTATGGTTGAAATGATTAATCCATGATGTCATTCTCCGGTAGCCTAAAATATGGCGGAAACGTTCATCGTACTCCCTGATCAGCCCCGCCAGGTTTATGTTTTCCTGCTCCTGCACCGGGATTTCCCGGTGCGTCCATTTGTAATAAGCCGCTCTGGAAACTTCAAGCTGCCGGCACATCCATCCGATGCCCCAGCCTTTTGTTTCATGGAAATGTCTTATTGCCAGGTACTTTGATTCATAACGCAGTTTCCCAAGCCTCACATCCTTTCGAATTCTTTCACTTTTTTTAACAGTTCAACTGCCATGTCCTTTTCTTCCAACTGGCGTTTTAAACGTAGATTTTCACGCCTTAAGCGTTCCAGCTCATCTGCTTCATCATCTGTTTTGTGGCGTCCCCGCCTGTCTGTTAACCCGCCTTCACCACTGGCCTCATATTTTTTTACCCAGGAATAAACCTGGCTGTAGGAAACTTCGTAGACACTGGCAGCCCCCTTGTAATCATGGTTATGGTTCAGGCAATAGGTAACGATTTCCCTGCGTTCCTCAATGGTTGTTTTTCTTCTCGCTGCTGCCATATAGACCTCCCTTTTCGGACTGTAGTCCTCAAGTTCTCTATCGGCATTATAACACTGAATCCAACGCCTGAGTACCGCACGTGAAGATATGTTGTATTTTGCAACAACATTGTCCACACTCCCTTCTCCTGACAGGACTGCTTCCACACACATCTTTTTGAAATCAGAAGAATATGAGGAATTGCCGGGATGCTTTATGAATGCAACGATGCCATAAAGCCTGTATTTGGCAACCCATTGCTGCAATGTTGTTTTCCCTATGCCATATTTTTCTGCAAGAAAAGGATAGGAGCTTCCGTCAAGGTATTCCTGTGAAACCTTTGCACGGAATTCTGGCGTATGTGGTGATTTAGCCATATAAAAATACCTCCTAAGTAGATTTTTGTTATTTTCATTGTCTACTTAAGAGGTATCATATCA
>CAJUHV010000156.1 GCA_910586445.1 uncultured Eubacterium sp. | reverse complement strand
ACGTGTGGGCATACCATAAATGGTGGGCGTTCACCAAAAGCAGGTTCGGGGACTCAAAGAAATTCCTGTGGCTTCGGAATAATGGCTCCACGCTGATATCCCAGCTGCTAAACACAGTCCTGTTCACATGGGGCGCATTTTGGGGCACCTATGATACAATGACAATGGTTTCCATTGCTGTCGCCAGCTATATTATTTTTGTGGCCACAAGCATTGCGGACACGCCTTTTGTGTATCTGGCACGGTACCTGCACCAGAAAAAAACAGGCGGTTCCAGCTTACGCAAAAAGCCGCTGACTGTAATGAACGCCCGGCAGACCCTTTGAAAAAATATCTTCATGCACAAGTTATTCTTCAGGCACATTGGTATGAGAACTGCAGGCCTATGTTTAAGGAGAATATATCTATGCTGCTGTCGGACAGAAGCAGCAAAAGCGCCGGGGAGAAGTTTCTGGCTGTCTGCAGGAACTGGAGCAGCGCAATCTGCAGATAAAAGAAGAGTATCAAAATGGTATTTCTATGGAGTGTTTATCTGAAAAATATTGCTGATTTGTATATGCTGTTCGGAAAATAATAAATCAAAAGTAACCGTAAGGGGCTGCCAGGCTGCAGCCTCTTATTTTATACAAATTGTTTGGTTCGGGATTGTAGGAGAGCCGGAATTTTTAATATTAGATGAACCTGTTAATGGCTTAGATCCAACAGGAATTTATGTTATGCAAAAATGCGGTGAATTAGTACATGGAAACTTCAAAAGCTGTGCCATGCAGCGAAAACTGCCCTTGGAGGTTATCACGTAAAGCGGGATAACTTTTGTGAGAAAAATATCTCTTTATCATAAAGCCGATTGGATAGACACAGTGGCGATTATCAAGAATTTATATACACTTTCCATAATAATTGCACACATACACTTCGTATTTATGATAAGTTATCATCATAATAATATAATGGCGCAGGAGGGTATATATGAGAGCGATTCATTTAAAGACAGAATATTTGAAAAATCCAATCGGAATTGATATTGAAAAACCGTTTTTGTCATGGAATTGCTGTGAGGGAAAGAAACAGACAGCTTATGAGATTCAGGCGGTATCAGATGGCCGTGTAGTCTGGGAAAGCGGGAAAGTAAATACGGACAGAATGAACGGGAGTTTCGGTGTGCCGGCGGGCAGCAGACAGCAGGTAATCTGGAAAGTGCGGCTGTGGGATGAACATGGGACTGCAGGTGAGTGGAGTGAAGAAGCCAGTTTTGAAATGGGGATTCTAGAGCAGAGACAGTTTTTGGCGAAGTGGATTAATCCGGAACTGACCTGTGATTATAAAATACATAAACCGGCAAGTTATCTGCAGACCTCATTTTCTGTGGCTCAGACAGGAAAAGCAAGGCTTTATATTACCTGTCATGGTTTATACGAAGCATATATTAATGGAAAGAGAGTTGGAAATTTTGTTCTTGCTCCAGGCACATATACTTATGACAAAAAGCTGGCATACCAGACTTATGATGTGACAGGACTGATAAAAGAAGGGAGCAATGAAGTTCAGGTTATTTTAGGAGATGGCTGGTATCGGAGCTGTTCCGGTGTTGACGGAGACAGGAATCTTTACGGGGAAGATGTAGCGCTTTATTTTCAGCTGGAAATTGATGGGAAGGCGGTGTGTATTTCAGATGAAACCTGGCAGGCTTCCCAGTCAGGACCGATACGTGAAAACGATATGCAGCAGGGCGAGACCGTTGATGCAAGAATCACAGAGATTCAGAACTTCCATGAAGTAAAGGTCCATCAAAAAGCTAAAGAAAGAAGAAAAAGAATGGGCGTTAAATCCGCAGGGC
>CAJUHV010000155.1 GCA_910586445.1 uncultured Eubacterium sp. | reverse complement strand
GAAAAATACGATTGTAAAGACAAACATAATGCTGCTGGCAAAAAGGAAATACAATTTCCGTTTAAGGTTTCTTATCATGGCAGACCTCCAGTAAATATCCTGAACCATAGGATGCTGTAATGGAGCAGCCGCTGTTCAGCATCCGCAGGCGCTTGCGGAGAAAATATACATAATTATCGACATTGCCCTGCTCAATAGGGGCATCTGTTTCCCATACTTTCTGCATAAGCTGTTCACGGGTAAGGATTGTATCCGGCTTTTCCAAAAAAGCACACATTAAAAGAAACTCTTTCGGGGTAAGCGGTATCGTGTTTTTATTGCATGACAATTCTTTCCTGCCGAGGTTCAGGGAAATGTCATGGTAATGCAGGCTGCTTTTTTCTGATATGATCATCGGCCTGCGTGTCAAAGCCCGGATGCGGGCAGACAATTCCGGTATGTGGAAAGGCTTTACCAGATAATCATCTGCCCCATTATCCAGGCCGTCTATCTTATCATTCAGTTCTGACATCCCGGTAATGATGATCACAGGAATGGATATCTGTTTTTTACGCATTGACTTAATGATGGTCAGCCCGTCAATGACAGGGAGCATCCGGTCTATAATGGCAAGCGAATAACCGTTATTGGCATTGAGGGCATAGATCATCCCGTCTTCGCCGCTGGTGCAGGCATCCACGATATAATTTTCCTGTGTAAGCTTCTGCTTGATCATGCTGCAAAGGTTCTTGTCATCTTCAATTAACAGAATCTTCATTTTTTATCTCCTAAAAAGTTTTTTATAAATAGTATACCAGTCAATTATCGAAAAATCTTCTAAATAATTCTTAAAATTTGTTTGATGCTTTGATGATTTTTAGAAAATTTTCATGCTATCCTTACGTCATGACAAGTGAGTCAAATAAAAACAAAGTGAGGTAAAAACATGAAAATAATGCGGAAAAAAGCAATCAGGATCATTTGTGCAGGGGGATTTTCTGTTATGTGTCTGGCAGGGTGCGGTAAAGATGCAGCAGGCAGTCCAAAGATACCAACGCAGGAAATACAGCAGAATAATGTGGTGGACAGTGCGCAGGCAGATAATAATGCGGCAGACGACGGGGAGCAGGCAAATAAGAAAAACGATGCTCCACTGGAACAGGGAGCAGATAATAATACAACAGACGAGGGTGCATCTGGCAGTCGGGGTGACGGGGAATTTTTGGAAGGTGCAGATCTGCAGGGGACAGTTGTGGAGTTTTCCGAAACAGGATTTACGTTATCTGCGGCAAGTACGGAAGCAGATGGGAAGGCATTAGCAGAGGCAGCTCCTGGATCAGAAAGTGATGAAAATAATGTCCAGATTACCTATACTGACAATACTGTTTTTCAGATTATAAATTACAGTAAGGATTCATTGTCGGAGCTTTCAAGGGAGGACACGGATAAGGAAAGTGTCAAAAAACAGTCCAGTGTCGCTGTATTTGGTTCTTGTCAGGATACTTATCACTGGACGGCAGATAAAATTCTGATTATCAGGTTTCAGTAATAGGAGGGCTTATGAATTGTTTGCAAAGGGCTTTCTGCTATATCAGCAGGAAAAGGCTGAAATCGTTATTGCTGTTCCTGATCTTTATGGTGGTCAACTGCATGGTGCTGGGCATATTGGGGATGCGAAGTGCATCAGAAGAAGTCATGAAAGACTTGCGCAGTAATGCAGAAAGCAAGGTAATACTGGAGAGCCGGCAGGGCGCAGGGCAGTTTACTGAAGATGATGTACAGGGAATTTTGGAAACACCCAATATAAATTGGGTAAACCGTCTGTGGTCAGAGCAGACAGGAATCCCGGAGCTGACACCAGTTATAGGGGATGAACA
>CAJUHV010000154.1 GCA_910586445.1 uncultured Eubacterium sp. | reverse complement strand
GTCTTTTTCAAAGGAAAAGAAGTGGAATTGACCCCAAGAGAGTTTGATGTCCTGTATACACTTGCCTATTATCATGACCAGGTGCTGACTACCAGACAGATTTATAAGGCAATCACTGGGGAAGATGTCATGGGCGATCATCATGGTATTGAAAGCAGTGTATACTCCATAAGAAAGAAACTGGGGCGTAATATTATCCAGAATATCCGTGGATATGGATATCAATTTAAAAAAGAGAAATAAACAATAGCCAGAAACGAACGGATTGGTATGAAGTCGTTTCTGGCTTTTTTATTTATATATTTTTAAGAAAATCGAGAGAAAAATGAATTTACGCTGAAAGTGCATTGAAATACATCTGATAAAATAAGAGTAGCTTTAAAAACTGATATTTGATGAAAACCGGGGGATATCCCGTCAAAGAAAAAAACGGTGCTTTGACGGGTACATCAGTACGCCGGTTGACATTCTTTTACTCCCTTCTGGCTCTGTTTTAGAGTCAGGGGGATTTTATATTTGCAAAAAGAATATGCGAATGCTGCTATCCATGATAGACAGCACATGAGTTCCAATGTAAATGCCTGTGGTGGCTGGTTAAAAAAATTATCAACCATATACAGGCATTTTTTGTGCTGTATGGTGAACAAATAGAGCAGGATAAGCAGGAACAAATTATAAGAACCAGACTGGATGATTTAGTTTCTTTATGTCCCTGTTGCTTTCCCATATATACCGAAAAGCTGTCAGTGATAACTTTTTTGGCTGATAGACGGCTCATGAGGTGCCGGTCACCGCCGGGCTTGTTTTTCATTTTTTTGAAATTTAAAGAAAATGGAGGACAAGCCTATGGCAAAGCCAGGCAGACTGCCGGATTTCCGGAAGATGTATCCGGAAGCCAGTGAAGAAGTGATCGAAGTGTTAAGAGAAACAGAGAGAAAAATGCAGTATCAGGAATATGACCTGAAAGCGGAGCAGACCATCATCGACCAGGAAGCACAGCAGATCCGGTTCATACCAGGCCGGGAGGATTCCTATGAACGGCTTGTGGAGCATGAGGTGCAGTTTCTGGCAGATGGAGAGGATACAGAGGCGCAGGTGATCCGGAAACTCCAGTATGAAATGTTGCATAAAGCCCTTTCCTGCCTTTCGGAAGAGGAGGAAAGGTTGATCCGTCTTCTGTTTTTTGAAGAGTGTACGGAACGGGAAGTAGCAGAATTTATGGGGATCTATCACAATGCGGTCCATAAGCAGAAAAAACGTATTCTTCAGAAACTGAAAAATATTTTAAAAAATTTTCAGATTTAGGGTGTGCAGAAAGCGCTGCCAACGTGGAAATAAGTGAGGGGATATAGATTCACTTCTCTGTTCTTTGAAAAACACCGCCCCAGGCGGTCATATCCAGCAGTTACAATACGTTAGCTGTACAGCGCGAAAGCGCAAAGCGGCGAAGGAGGACACGCCACGACCACCTGCAGGCAGTCAGAGTGCCTGTCAACAAGATAGCATCAAAGGTGCCGAGTGGTACATGTCTGTCCTGAAAATGCTCCATGGCCGGAGTATCCCGCGATGACCTGTGCAGCCGATAATGATACTTCCGTCCAGTCACAGCCCCTTTTTAAATAAAGAAGGGAACCGCAATGAGGGCGGCGGCCAGAGATCCTGGCCGGGGTCAGACTCCCATGACGGTTCGCCAAAACCGGTTGTAGCTGACTGCCCAGGCTCCGGGAAGTAGTGTCGAATAGGAGCGGATGAAACTAAAAAAATGAAGAACAGGCACGATCTTTCATGGAATAAAGGTGATAAGTTCTTAGAATAGGTGACCTGCGCACACATCGGTGTGCGTCCATGTAATATCATAGGGCGGCGGTCCGCATCTTCTGGGCCGCCGCTTTTTATAAGGAAAAGCCGGGAAATA
>CAJUHV010000153.1 GCA_910586445.1 uncultured Eubacterium sp. | reverse complement strand
AAGTTCAATGCCAGAGTTTCGCTGGCATGATCACTCAAAATTCCGAGAGATCATTGTATTATCTTTACTAAAATCTCAATCTATTTTCTATAACTATCTTCTATTTTCTTTTCAATATTTATTTTATCTCTTAATAAGGCACTGCCACCCTAAACAGTGCTTTTATAATTATTTCATCATCTGCCTACCAAATGCCATCACTAACTATTTCCCCTGTTTACTTTTCAATTTTCCTAATTCTTTCCTGTAAACCACACTTAATCCATCAAAGGCATCCAGCTGTTTCTTATACTTCTTCTGCAGCATCCCAGCAGATTCCATCAGCTGCTCATATTCTTTTCTATATTGTTCTGTTTTTTCTGAATTTTCACACAGCCTTCTGTTTTCATCTTCCAGTTTCCGGTTGATCTTTCTTAACCTCTCTATTTCGCTGTATAATAATTGTTTTTCTGTCTTATCCTTATTAAACATTCCCTGTTTTCCTCCATCTATTTGAACTGGACAGCACAATACTGCCCGGATATTAATTATTTCAACAACCGGAGAGGCTTTTACACCCCTCCAGCCATCCTAATGCCTGAAACTTACGAAATACTTGTCAAAGCGTCCGCCGAGACCCATCTGGTTATTAACCATATAATTAATCATCTTCTCAAAATTATGGTCTTTCTGTGCCCGGCACATAAAATCCTCATAGTTCATCACGTTCGGGAGGTTGATATTCACATTGTCATATTCCACCCTTACATTTGTTTCCTGCGGCCTGGACTGTACGTCCGGCATCTTAACCATTTTATCCATGTAAGATTCCAGACCCATGACAGTTTTATAATCCGGTGCCTTATTTACATAATCACGTATCATTCCCGTCTGCTTCTCAGTGAACACGCTCTCGCCCGGATTTGCTGATATTATGACGGAATCACGGTTTCCCCTTAATGCATTGTCCAGATCCTGCACGATGCCGCCTTTTGAGAATCCCTGCAGCTGCAGTGCCTCGAGGATCTTCTTTTTGTATTTCTGGTGTTTCGGGCTGTCAGCTGCAAGGTCGGACTCTGAATAATCCAGTCCGAGAAGCTTTGCAAGCCGCGCCATCTCACCCTCGGTCAGGGCAGAGCCATATTTATTGTAAATATACTTATTAAGAGACGACTTCGGTTCGCCTGCGTTTGTCCCGTTTCTCAGCAGCCTGCCAATGACAGTCCTTTTTGCGGCATCCTGCAGCGCGCCCGTGTCAGAAGGCTGTGTTCCAGTGCTGCCCATGGATGTGCTGTCTCCTGATGTGCTGCCTGACGATGTGCTGCCCGCCGCTGTGGAATAATCCCCCTCATGGCCGGTAGAATTCAGTGACCCGCTGATGCTTCTAAAGTCAGAAGAGAGTGAAGTGTATACATTCCTTATTTCAGCTGCAATGCCGTCAAGTGACTGCGTGACTGTCCCGCCGACACCCAGATAAGAATCGAGTGATCCCATTCCCTCAATGGAAGAGATGATTTTCTCCATTTCCTCCGTCATTTCATAGCCGTGCTCTTCAGCGGCATCCTTAATTACATCCTGCACATCTGCTCCGGTCTGTGCGAATAAGTCAAGGCCTTCCTTTAAGAGCCTGTCGCGGTCATTCATGACATCATTTACGAGCTTTTCATATTCACTATAAAGATTATTTAAAATATCTTTCTGGTCTGAGATATAACGGTCATATTCCTGGTCTTTAAGGGACTCTTCAGAATCTCTTAACTGTGACTGTAATTTCTGTATCCTTGCTTCTGTCTCTTTGGAGGTGTCCCCTTTCAGTGCAGCGATCTGTTTCCTGAGAGAATTGATATTGTCTGTCTGGCTTTTAATATTTTTAGAATATTCATATAACCATTATGTTACTATATTAAATACTATAAATGAGCAAATATAGAAATTTGCACAAAACTACCCTACCAATTTC
>CAJUHV010000152.1 GCA_910586445.1 uncultured Eubacterium sp. | reverse complement strand
TCAGTAAATATGAGGTTTTCGTACATTTTGATTCTATAAAGCTTGAGCGTGATCGTAAAGGTGGGGAGAAAAGAGCATACATTTTTACTGTCATACCTGACATACCTGTCATGGAGCAAATGTCCTTTACACTTACTGGCAGTAACATGACAGATAAATCATAAATCAAGTATTTACCTGTCATGCTGTAAAATCTTTATTTTTCGAGGGCACTGAAAAAGTCTGATTCTAAAAAAAGAATTGGGCTTTTTTCATTATTGGTATTATAATGGAAATATGAGGAGGGAGGCTCCCGAAATGCTGAAAGATAATTCACAGTTAAAACTATCACTATCACCCTATCAGGGGATTTATGATGCGATCATACCCGCCAATCACATTCTGCGCAGGATCAAAGAGAACATAGATTTCAGTTTTGTAAATCCAATGCTGCGTAAACAGTATTGTGAAAAGTTTGGGCGTCCGGCAAAAGAACCGGAGATGATGTTCAAACTCTTATTTTTAAAAAAGCTATACGACCTCTCCGATGAAGTCCTGATCAGCAGCGCCCAGACAGATATGGCATATAAATTTTTCCTGGACCTGGAACCGGAAGCGAAAATGATCGATCCCAGCCTATTGACGAAATTCAGAAAGACACGCATTACGGAAGATATCCTGGAAGAGATGCTGAGGGAAACGATACAGCAGGCTTTGGATAAAGGGCTGATAAGATCCGGGACCATTATCGTGGATTCCACCCATACAAATGCATCTGTCCGGGCGAAATCCCCCACACAGATCCTGCGTGATATAAGTAAACAGCTTCGGAAGGAAATCTATAAAAATACTTTCGAATTATCAGAAAAATTTCCAGAGAAACCATCTCTGGAAGCGGGACTGGATGAGGAGATTGCCTATACAAGAGAACTGCTTAGGGTACTTGAGGAAGGGATAGAGACCTGCGGCAACCGAAAAATACAGGAACTATCCAAAAAGATGAAAGAACTGCTTGAGGATGAGCAGATCAGGGATATCCGGTCAAAGGATGACAGGGATGCACGGTTCGGGCACAAGACACCAACAAGTACATTTTACGGATATAAAAACCACCTGGCAATGACACAAGAGCGTTTGATTGCAGGGATAAGCGTAACGCACGGGGGAGCGCCAGACGGACAGGAATTACCGGGACTGATAGAAAAAGCGCAGAAAAATGGGATCAAGTTAACAGAAGTCATAGGGGATATGGCATATGTCAGCGATGATAATCTGGAGGTCTGCGGAGAAGATATCTCATTGATAGCGCGTACAAACACAGCTGTAGCGGCGGCCGCGAGCGGGAAGCTGGAGGAAGGGTTCTGTTATAATAAGGATGCAGGAATGCTGCAGTGCCCGGCAGGGGAACTGGCGATGCGTGTAGAAAAGCGGCCGGCAAAGAATGGGAATACCTATTTAAGATATGTATTCAGTAAAGTCAAATGCAGGAAATGTCCGTTAAAGGAAAGCTGCCGTGTAGGAAATGGGAAGTCAAAAGAACGGAGTTACAGCATTACACAGGCAAGTGAGAAGAACTTGGAGCGGCTTAGATTTGAGGAAAGCGAATATTTCAGGGAACGGATGAAGATCCGGCATCGGATCGAAGAAAAGAATGGGGAATTAAAAGAAGCCTACGGATTGCGCAGAGCGGATTCGAGAGGATTATTTGCCATGAAACTGCAGATGTATTTCACGGGATTTGTGGCAAATGTCAAGAGGATCTCGAAGCTGACTGAGCTGGTTACGCAATAAGGGGGCTTTCTCTTTTTGCATACTTTAGAATAAATTTGTGTATGGAAGCTGTCTATATCTAGAAGAAAGAAAACTCCTGCTAAAAAAGTGGGAGTTTTTCAGCGCCCTCTTTTATCAGCGTTTCCGGGATTTTATCCGTTATTCGAACTCGGCGTGTCCTTTGTTGCTCTTAACTGTATCTGTTTAAATTTTGTGCAAATACACGCCTTTTTTACTTCAATTACACCATTTATTCTGGCTTGCTGATTTTCTGTTGCCAA
>CAJUHV010000151.1 GCA_910586445.1 uncultured Eubacterium sp. | reverse complement strand
TAGTCATCGTTTCAGGAAGTTTTAAAAGACTTGTCACGAAAAATGGAAGGCCTGTCTGAAACATGGTAATCGCAATCCAGTATAAAATATCCGAAGCGACAAACTTACGAAATTCTTTATTCCTGAATGTGGAAGCCAGGGAAGAAAATGCAGTGTCCTGCGAAGGCATTGTATCCACATACTCCTTTTCATTGATGGCCCAGACGGGTACCTGCATACATACAAAGGCAAGGGCAGCCATAACTGCAAAGGTCACGCGTATCGCATTGACACGCCCAAACACCGGAATCAGTGTCCCCCATATGACTGGCGCCAGATATGCCACTGCCGTTCCCGCAATAAATGTAAATGAAATGACCGTGGAAATGTTCAATCGTTCCTGCTGGTTATGTCCCAGCTCCGGAAGCAGTGCATTGTACGGTGTGCAGTAAGCCGTAATCGACAAATAATACATTATCACCATTACAAATAAAAAGACTGCGTTTACCACACTGTTGCGGTTTACGGGCGACCAGAATACAAGGACGGTGGAAACGGCAAGTGGCAGGGAAGCCCATTTTAAAAAGGGGATACGCCTTCCTTTTTTTGACGTACAACGGTCTGACAAAGATGCAATACATGGATCCGTAAATGCGTCAAACAACCTTCCAAAAGCAGTAATACCCCCAATTACGGTAAAAATGCCAAAAACAACCAATCCTTGAGGAATGAACAAAGTCTGCCCCTGCGCGATGGATGCCTCGTCGGGCTGGTAGAAGTAAACTAGCCAGTTTGATATTAAACCGGACAGCAATGACCATCCAAACTGTCCCGCTGCAAATAACCACATTTTTCCTGTCGATAATGATTTCACCTTTGACTCCATAACTTACCTCCATAATACTAATAATCCATGAATTTATGTTTCTGTACAAACTTACCAGTGCTTATTCTGCTCCAAGCCCTTTTAAGAGCAGCCCGCCTGCAATCCTTAACTGTAGCGCAGGCTTAACAATTTCATCTGATAAAAGCATACTGCCGTTGTATGACAGTTTCTGCATCAGGCTCAGCATTGTATGCATCACCGAAAAGTACACTTCATCAATATTGTAGGAAAAATACAGGCTTCCATCATTAAGTCCTTTTTTCAGGGCATCTGTCATATAAGGCTTCAGATTCAATATTTTTTCTTCGTAATCATTCAGTCTTTCCTTTGAAATTTTGTATTTTCTGACAAAAATATCAAATTCCTGAAGAAACCGCAAAAACAAAGATTCTTCCTCAAGAACTTTTTCAAGAATTATAAAAATTTGCTGCAGCTGTCTGCTGCCGCACAACCCCCTGTACTCTTCCTGCAGCATCATGCCGATATACTTGTCCGCAATCTCCTGCCAGTAAACAATTCCCACCGATATTGCAAGCTCCGCCTTAGTCTCAAAATAACGGTAAATCGTTGCCGTCCCTACGTTTGCTGCTTTTGCAACTTCCTCAATTGATGTGTCATCAATCCCTTTTTCGTAGAAAAGCTCCAGCGCCGAGTGCAGAATCTGCTGTGTACGCTGCTCCATCTGCCGCCTCCGGATCCAGGATTCACCCATATATGCCATCCTCCGTAAAATTTATTTTCTGATAGTAATACTATCACTTTTTTAAATATGGAGTCAAGAGCAATTGTGGAAAATTTTTCCTCTACATGGGGACCTTCCATTAAAGAATAGAATAGCCTCGCCATCGACGGCATGCCGGCTCCTGCCGTTTTTTTGCATGCCGGACAGTGACCGCTCCCAGGCAGTAATCAAAGTCAGCTATCCAAAGGTTCAGTGCCTCTGCTTTTGTCAGGCAAAATCTAAAAATATAATATTTTATCCTGAATTATTCACGGAACAGTATCAAATTTTCAAAAGTACCCCCCAAGTTCTGTAAGAGCCGTATAGGTACAGCCCTTCTCATGAGGACTGCCGTTCACAAGCATTACTTTCATTCTGTCACCTTCCATGTCTGTGTTTTTTAATAAGAGGCAAATCTCTCATTCCGGTCTAACGCGGTCATTCT
>CAJUHV010000150.1 GCA_910586445.1 uncultured Eubacterium sp. | reverse complement strand
CTTATTTTAGAGGAACCGGCATCACATACCAGCATGGCGGCGGATATTTGTTCTGCCGGGATAAAGCAGTTATGGGATGGCTGTTTGAACATGAAAGAAACTAGTATAACACACCTTAATAAGCATACCTTTGACGGGCCTGAATTTCTGGGAGCACATGGCAAAAATCCTCAATGTACGCCCGGTATACCTTAGTCAACATAGCCCGCTATGCCTCCTAAATTTGGATAAACGTGGAGTGGGAGAGGTTTTACTCTTTTGCCAGACGGTAGTCTGTCCAGCCTCTTTCTTCCATCAATTCTTTAATGCGTTTCTGCGCATCCATTTCTATCACCTGCCAATCTGTAGCTATTATAATTCCCAAAAGGGTGCTATAATAGTCACGATTGGTAGATAGGAAATTTTCCAAAAAGGGCATATAGAGTTATAGTATGGCAGTCATTTTGGGATGATATTCATATCTGAGGAGGCAGAAAGTTATGGAAGAACGAAATGAGGGCAATTATCTCAGCACGGATTGAGAGGGGATAGAATGATCCTGCTCTGGAGAAACAGGCACAATGGAGGAAGATTCCGTGTGCCGGGGTAATCCCGACACCGGATGAATGGCTGAAATATGTGGTTAAAAAGCTGAGAGATGATGGACGGGAAGAATTGCTTCAATTAATAAATACTGATTTTTAAAAAACTCAATTATAAAAGCAACAGATTTATATAGTTGCTTTTATGTTTGTTGCGATGTAATAATGAATGCAGCAATCAGATATAAATAATCAAAGATTGAGATAATTTAAGCTCGTTTCAATGATTGTCTTTAGATAAAGGATAATTTTTTCCTTATCTTTAATGTGTTTTTCTCTGGCCCAGTCAACTAAGGTTCCGGCAAGTGCCTCTGTATAAAAATTTGCAAGGAAATCCTTAAACTCTGGTTCAAGATGTTTTTGGGCTTTTTCATCTGCGTTATTGATTAGCGAAGATGTTATCGCTATAAAATCCGAGTAGAAAAAGCGTTTCATTTCATCCCGCCCTATGGCATCATAAGCGCAACTGATAATGTAATCATTTTCATCTACATAATCCATGATAAAACGGATAGCATCTTCGTAATCGACTAGCAGATCAAAATGTTTCACAACTGCAATCGCTTCCTCGGTCAGCATCCAGCGGAGCAGCGCATATATATCATCAAAATGATAATAAAAAGTATTTCGGTTTACGCCGCAGTCCTGTATGATTTCTTTTACAGTGATTTTTGAAAAGTTTTTTTGGCGCATGGCTTTTTTTAATGAGAGAGCCAGCGCCTTTTTTGTTTCTAATGAGATTTCCTCATTCTTCAAACGATCACCTCCATATTATTGACACCATTGGTGTCTAAACGACTCCATTATATCTCTGTTCCATGAAAAAGCCAATAGACAATTTTAGACAGGTGTCTGGTAAGTTGAATTTGTCAGGCAATTACCGGTATGGTGTCTGACATCGAACACGGACAGGCTCATTGTCTGTTTTATTTTGTATCCCATTCTATATAATCAATGATAAACCAGAAAAATGGTGTAAGGAAAATAAAGCAACAGGAGGGATATTATGATTATTTGTATTGGCCGGGAATTTGGCAGCGGCGGACACGAGATAGGTAAAGAAGTAGCAGACAGGCTGGGATTTACTTTTTATGACCGGACATTGGTAGAAGAAGCATTGTCCCGCTCTACAATTCCCCCGGAGGAATTAGAAAGGGCAGATGAGAAAAAACATAATCCGTGGCTTCACCGTATTTGGTATGATGCACAGAATGAGGAATTGAGGGGGCTGTCTGCTAATGATATGCTTTTCTCCATTCACAGCAAGTTAATAACGGAGCTTGCCAGTGAGGATAACTGTGTATTTATTGGCCGGTGCGCCGATTATATTTTGCAGTGCGCAGGTATCGAAAGAATCAGTTTATTTATAGCAGCGCCGTTTCAGGATCGGGTGAAAAGAAAAATGGAGCTGTTACAAATGAATGAAAAAAGCACAATTACTTTAGTCAGAAAAACAGATAAGGAACGAAAAGCCTATTATG
>CAJUHV010000149.1 GCA_910586445.1 uncultured Eubacterium sp. | reverse complement strand
ACTATTGTTTCACCGCTTTACAACTTTATAAATAATGCCCATTCCTGCACACTTTATTTCTATTCTTTACGAATCCTTTCAACAACACTTTCCCGATTCATCTTTTCAAACTGATACTTTGGTATTACATACGCAATCCCAATCAAAATCGGAATCATAAGAATACAAGGCACGATTGTAAGGTGCATCCGGAAGAAAAACGCCCTGCCGAGTGTATTCGCTAACATCTTCTCTGCCCCAAACACAACTAACAATACTGCAATCACAAAAGCGCCTCCCAAATATAGGAATCCCTCAGCCACCAGCATTTTCGATATCAGCTTTTTCGTCATTCCAACAACTTCCAAAAGCGCCAGCTCCTTTTTCCTGCTAATCACAGAAGTTGCTGTTGTATTAAAGAAATTCATAATACCGATGAAAGCTAAAATAACAACAAGAAAACCACCGATCATATAATACCTGCTGACAAACCGCTGATAGCTCTCCTCCATATCCAATACAGAAAAAACATTGATCATATCATTCTCTTTTAAAACATTTCCATCAATATATGCTTTTATCTGCTTATCCGCTCCCTTCTCTGCATCAATGGCAGCATACACGGCTGATTCATTTCCCGTCTGGGTGATATACTCCTCTTCTGGGACTATCACCGTAATATAGATGAGATCTGAATATGGATAATCCAGGGAATATGGCATCAGAGCTTCTCCAATGACTTCGTAATCTTTCCTACGTCCATTCCTATACTCCATTTGGAAAACGTCCCCAGCCTGATAATAAGAAACCGGATGCTCTGTATATTTATCACCATAATCTACAATCACGTAATCCCCGTTTTTAAACGTATCCCAAGAACACTTTTCCCCGCTCCATTCTAACTTGTCAAACACCGCTTCACTGATTCCAAGGAAATGAACATTTACAGTATTCGCTACTTTTGCATCCTCCCAGATTTGCTTTTCATAATCTGTCCAGCCCTCTTTGTATTTATCCGCCAACGTCTCCCATATTTCCAAAAGCGTCGGTTCCATCCTATGTGTTTCTTCTGAATAATACACATATCCTGTTTTATCACTTTTTGGGCATTCATTCAAAAGCTCTTTGATTTCAGGTGTAATACCATTAAAATTCGTATTCGACAGACTGCCCGTTATCTGATCCAGTTGAAAATCGGATGCTAAAAACACTTTCCTGTAAGAATCCAAATCATACCCCTGCACTAACATCATAATACAATTGACCACTACCATAGAAAGAGCAATAGAAAGCATAACAATCAATCCCTTTTTCCAATTTCGGAACACATTTTGAAGTGCCATCCCAAACCAGGTTACAGAAGTATCCTTTTCCAGATTCCAAAGGTTCTTGTACCAAACAGAATACTCCTTACCTCCATTATAGATACCATTTTTTAATTCTTCCTGTGTAACAGGATAACAATTCTCCTTCGCATAGGCTTCGGATACCCAGACCATCTGCCCTAAAACAGCTTTATCCCCCTGCCAAAATCCACATATCTGAAAGGTATCTGTCTTGTATTGCTTCAGCATCGGATTTACTTCCCAAGTCAGCGTTACTTCTTCCCCAATCTTAGGTGTAACACCCAGCGTTTCCAGTATCATGCTGCTGACAGCTACTTCATTCCCTTTCTTTGGCATTCTTCCTGTAGTTGGCAGACAGTTAAAACTTTCCGCCATATTTTCATCTACATATCTGACCTCTACTGAAAAGCCAAACCGCTCGTCCATTCCAGCTCCCAGAAAAATACCTGAACCATATCGTTCCACCTGTTCACTCTGTTCGATTGTTTTCTGTAATCGCTCCGCGTCTTCTTCTGACAAATTCTGCGCAGTAGCATGAGCGGAATCCATAAATTTTTTAATTTCCGTTGCTCTTTTGGAAAGAATCATGGATACACTCCCCACAAAGAGACTTGTGTATAAAAGTTGGGCAATCTCTTCATTATGGGTAATCATTACGATAGTTTGATGAAAACGCTTATTGGTTACTTTTAGAAGCCCCAATACATCTTGACTTGTTTTGGAGTTCAAATTACCGGTGGGTTCGTCCGCCAACAAAATAGCAGGTTTCGCCGTTAAAGCCCTTGCGATTG
>CAJUHV010000148.1 GCA_910586445.1 uncultured Eubacterium sp. | reverse complement strand
CACCCATGCTCATAATCTGCCTTTGCCTTGCTAATAGCGCCGCTTGCGCCCTCTGCTAATCTAACCGCCTTTTTGTAATACTCAATCGTTGATTTCTTCATGGTAAATCCTCCATTCATATTCTTATTTTTATAATACCTATCCGCTTGTTGGGTAACTCTATTGGCAATCCGCTTCACCGCTACCGTTCCCCCATACATCCATTGCCGTACCGTTCAAGGCTTCTAAAAGGGTATCATCAATATCAGATTCCTGTGTTGTTTCTCCAATCTTGTTTTCCAGTTTCAGCAGTTCTATTTCTAATTTTCGGTCAGAAACATCACGTTTTAGAATCTCTCTGCCTGCTGAAATCCTGTCCGGCATATCTGCTCCCTCGTCACCATCCATCACCCTTGTAAAGAATCTCAGTACATCATCGCCAGATGCTATACGCTTTTGCTCCGTAGGGGCGGTTCGCTGCCGTATATACTCTAAAATGTAAGGTTTTGTAAGGTTCTCCTTTCCCATCTGCCTTGCCGTATTGACGGAATATCCCGCCTTCCTCGCCGCTTCTGCCGCATTTCCGCACTCTATGTAATAATCCGCAAATGCTTTCTGTCTGTCATTCATTACTATGTTCTTCCCTTCGCTATTTGCATTGCCGTTAAAATCTCCTGCTTCTTATCCTCTGGGAGTTCCCGGCGCAGCATCCGGCAGAACGTGGTATCAGCAATGCCGATCATGTCCGCTATCTGCCAATGCTTAAAACCGGATTCTTTTATGGCTTCCCTGATTTCAATATTGTTCATCATCTGCACCCTTTCTTATTCTTGCTATTATTACTTTAACATGAAAAAGGAAATAATTTGTACCATTCTGCATCTACCAGATAAATCAGAGAAAGCCGTTACAAAAACACATATTACCATTCAGGTTTCGGCAGCAGATTTTTAATTATACTTTGCGGCGGCGGAACTAACCATGTCAAAAAGCCACTTGTATTTCACCCTCACATGTATTCGCGCCAATATTTCACTTGTTCTTCTCAAAATACCTGATAAGGGAGTACGGCTCCATATTTCCCACATTATCCATTTTCTGACAATTCATCCTGATTCTCCTGATTTACTCAATTTCTGGTTTTTATACATCTTCAGCAGTTTACGCAGCTTCATTTTCCGAAAAGCCCCCGCAACGCTGTTTACCTCCCTGTTTATACGTTCCTCATCAAGAAGCTGCTGCCATGCGTCCATCAGAACGTCAACTGAAAGATAGTTCTCCAGAATATGCCGGCAATCGAAAAGCCCGCTTTCAGTAAAAAGAATGTCTGGAAAATCTGCAAAGTTCATCTTTGTATCTTCTCCGTCTATCATCAATTCATCTGCAATCCTGTCAGAACATAAATCCAAATAATGCTCCATGCCACCGCTGGACAGTAGCTTTTTAAGGCTGATTACTTTTGGCTCTAAATCTTTCCTGCTCCTAATTGCCCTTATCATTCTATCCGCTGATTTCATCTGTTTGTCCTCCTAATAGTTTTATATGCTTCACTGATAGTTATTGCTTACCATTACCAAATAACCACGATACTGCCGAAATTCCCGGCACCCTCCCCAAAATTACGGGATACCCCTGCCGCTGATTAGATGTACTCTGCATCAATATGTCCACTGCCACTGGCTATTTTAAAATCTCCCGGCAGAAATAGGAAAATGTGCTGTATAGGAAATATCCGCTGTACTGACTGTCTATGAACTGCACATTGCATCCGAAACGGCTCTCCCACGTTTTCAGGCTCGACATAAAGGAAACTGGTGTAAGCTGTGTATTGTATGCGTGATTTATGATACTGGTATAACCGCCCACATCTTCAACCATCAAATATATTTTCGCTCCGGCATTCCTGGCTTTCAAAAATTCCGCTTCAAACTGCTGCCGCTTTTGTGCCAAATTGCTCGATAACTCTTCCAAGCTGGCCTTTCTCTCAATCACAATCGAATCATGAAAATATATATCGCCCTGCCCGGTTGCGGCAGAGGGCAGTAGGAAAGTATAATCCCCGAAATCCAGTTTTTCTTTTCTGTATGTAATCCCTTGCTTATCGAAATATGACAATATATGTTCGTTCCGTTTCTCCCTCGTATCAATCAGAACAATCATTTGCTTTGTCAGCTTCTTTATTTCCTCCACGGAAAATTTATATTGCTTCACGCTATGC
>CAJUHV010000147.1 GCA_910586445.1 uncultured Eubacterium sp. | reverse complement strand
TCTCATAGGTGTGGCAAAGGAATTTAAAGTATCGACATACTACATACTGGCAATGTAGGATCTTTACACAATGAGGTTTATAGTATAGTAAGAATGTCAGGGCATTCCTATTTAGCCTGCTTCATATTCCGTCAATGAAAACTTTCTCCATTATAGGAGTTACTCATACTTCGCAACCTGAATTTGTGCTGTGTTAGTTGAAAATACAGAGAAAATCAAAAATAAAAAGGTATAAGCACTCTGTTTTTGTTATAATGGAATTAGCCGAAAACCATTTAAAAACGGAGGCTTATACCATGAATAGCATAGCAGAAATCTTTGATAATAGCAAACAACTCTTAGATAGTATTGAAAATTTTTTTGATAAGTACATTGGTCGTCCCCTTCTTAGGAAATGTGGTGTCATAAAAATGGTCGATGACATTTTTGTCAACAGCGGGATGACATACTTTGATAACCCGATTTCCCGTCTGCTGGGTGATCTGAAACAATCACCCGTCCTTGAGAAAGTTGTGAGTGCCAAGGATCTGCTTATCGACAAACTTCTCGTGTGTTTTGCCCCTGCAAGTGCGTATCTGATGTTTAAGACGGACACATTCTTCCGGGATTATAAGCAAGACACATTTTACCGTTTTGATAAGCTTCCCGGAGCTAACTGGGAAAGGCTGCAATTGGAAACAGCAAAAAATGTCATTTTAGATATAGAGTCACAGACCACAGACAAACATATCAATGCTCTGATTTTTGATGATTCTTTATATGCGCGGACCGGCGGAAAGGGAACCGAATTATGTGCCAGGGTTTTTGACCATAATGATCATAAGACCCGTCTTGGATACCGCATGATGACTGGTGGATGGACAAATGGAGAGACATTCATTCCTTTTGCACAGTCCCTTTTGTCAACGCGCGATGAGAAACAAATGGTTGGACCCAATGTCCGAATCGATTGCCGTACACTACGCGGAAAGCGCCGGGCAATGGCAAAAACAAAGGGAACCCTTGTTGTCCAACATATGGTAAAGCAGGCACACAAAGCAGGGATACCATTCGATTATGTCCTGTTTGACACATGGTTTTCCAGTCCATCCCAGCTGGCTGCGCTCAAGGGGATAGGAACAGATGTCATAGCGATGATCAAAAAGAACAGCACGAAATATATCTGGAGAGATCCCGCAACAGGCGAGGAGAAAAAACTGAATGTAAAAGAAATCTACAGCAGGAACAAAAAGCGCAGGGGGCGTTCCAGATACCTCCTGTCTGTAGATATTATCATTCCTGACAGTACCGGGAATGCCATGAAGGCAAAACTGGTCTACGTACGGAATCACAGCAACCGCAAGGACTGGGTATGCTTTGTATGCACTGACATGACCTTAGATGAAGAGAAAATCCTCCGTGCGTACACGATGCGCTGGAAAATTGAAACCTATTTTAAAATGTCAAAGAGCTATTTAAAACTTCGTACGGAATGCCACAGTACAAGCTATGATGCCATTACTTCACATATGGTAATCGTTGCAATACGGTACATGATACTGGCAATTGAGCGTTTCCAAAATACAGATAACAGAAGTCTGGAAGAACTGTTTTATGAGGTACAGCGGGATATCATAAATGAAATGATGGACTGTGCAATCATTCTCATTTTGGACATCATGCTGCAGAGTGTGAAACAGCATTTCAAAGCTTCGGATGAACAGATCAACGGACTGCTCTGTACATTTATCGGCAATCTCCCCACACCGTGGAGAGAACGCTTTACTATGCCCACTGCGGCATAAAGCTATTTTATTTTTACTATTGCAAGGCTTATAAAATCGTAATGATAAGCAGTTTTAGGTTGCGAAGTATGAGGAAATACGTTTACAAAAAGCAAAGCAATGGGTTCTGACTTATAATGGGACACCGAAGCATATGGCAAAGAATTACCGGAAGCGGTTCCACGTTGATATCAATACAGCGCTTTCTGACCTTCAGGCGATAGGCGTGGAATTTACACAGGAGTATCTGGAGGCTGTAAAGCGCAGCGAGGAGGAACGGATCCGGCAGAAACATGCGAAAAAAAGACAGAAGCTGATGGAAGAAGAAGCTTTTTTGTATGCAGATTCGGATGACAGGTTTGCCTTTATTGCAGGATATACAAGTGGGGGCATGCCTTATGGAACGACATGGGAAGAGCTCGGACTGGAACCGTATGCTTCATATGAGCAGCTAATGGAGGCATATGCCAGCCTGGAAGGCATAGGAGAAAAGGGTGATCA
>CAJUHV010000146.1 GCA_910586445.1 uncultured Eubacterium sp. | reverse complement strand
GTAAGATAACACCCTCTGCAAAAAAGGTATCGTTATCTTACCTCAACAAAATTGGTTCCGGAATAGCCGTCATCCACATAGATGTCATACAATTCCATATCCTCATGTTCCCTGACATAAGAACGAATCAATTCTCTCTGCGAGCTTATGCTGTTGCTCTCTGATTTTGTGCTGCCGTCAATATCCTCATCATCCCTGGACAGGCGAAGATAGACAGCAGCAAAATAAACATTCTCTTTCATTCTATTCGGCTCCTAGAGCGTGTTTGAAAAATGCTTTCCGTGAGATGTGCTTCACACTTCAAGCTTCTTGGACTACTAATGTCCAAGATGATGTGGGAGAATTTATCCCAAATTTATGAGGCATAGCGGGCTATGTTGATTAAATTTGGGATAAATTATCCGCTGTTTAATCCTGCTTTTTGATTACCATAACTCCTGCTTCCTGTAAAGACTTTTGCTAATACTTTATTTCAGCGACTTTTCTGATATACTGCTTCATCCTGTCATTCAATGTTTCTTCACAATCGGAATAACCAATCTTTACTACATATTCTCCAACCCGCACAAGAAAAGGATTCCCGACTTTCTGCACATAATCCTCTACCCTGGCAGAAACCGATTTTTTCATATCTATTTCCATGTTACTTATATCCACCAAATTCTCCGGAACAGCCGCTCTTATATCTTCCTGTTCCATCCTATATAATTCTTCCTTCGACAAATGCATATCTATCCCTCCAGCATTACATTATATTTTATGCATTGTATGTCCTATTCATTATAATTGTCTTGCCTAACTCGTCTTTAACTGCTTCAATGCCCGAACCGACATTCCATCGTTTTCAATTCCCACTACTTTGCGACACGATGTCGTAAAGTGACAGGCACAGATAGTCATGGCGTATTCATCTACTCGGCACTGCCGAAGCTCTCCTTACAAATGCTTCTCCTCCACTTTCTTCCTTCCGGGACTCTACTGACTGTTCCTGAATGTATTTTTTATGGCATCTTCTGCTACCTTATTTATGTGTTTTGACAATAAATTGTGTGGTTACATATCGGGTATCAAATCGTTTTGGAATTATTCTGGTTCAGAATTTGAAAAAATATGACTTTTGACGTTGCTATCCGGGCAAAACCATGTTAAAATCTTAACTGTAGATTTAATATGTTACATCCTTCATTCCAGACTGCGTTATACTAACCATAGATTATAATGAGGGGGAATAAACCACTATGGCAGCAACAGAACCAATCAGAAGCAGGAAACAGCTCAAAGAACCGGCGGATTATTACTTAAAGAAAGGGCAGCTCCGCAATTATACATTAATTGTTATGGGCGTATGTACCGTGCTTAGAATCAGTGACCTATTAAATCTCAAATGGTCGGATGTCTATGATAAGGATATGCAGGAGTTTAGGCCGCATGTAACCATTATAGAAAAGAAAACCGGGAAAGCTAAGACCATAGCTTTAAACAAACCAGGCATTAAACATCAAGCAAACCCCTAAATTCCTTGTCGCTCCGCCTGACCAACCGCGCTAGTCAAACATAAGCGTAAAATGCTGTCATACTGGGCTTTTCTTTAGATTTAACCATATGAATGATATATAAACGTATCTACTTTTATTCTTTTTTGGGAGAGGCCTGGGCGGCGCCTTTATTTTGTTCCGACACCGCATTCTGCATAAATTTCTTTCTCTATCTTTGGCAGATTTGCAGGAGATATATAACTTGCAATAAGAGCCCATCAGAGCTAACATAGCACTGCTACTGATAACCGCTGCCAGAAAAAGAAAGGAGAAAGAAATGATGCCAGCCACGGCTGCATCAAAAACGGTATGCAACTGGGCGCAAGCCTGCTTTTGCAGCTGATCACTTTAAGCTGAGACGGAAGCAGAAAACCAACACCAGAAAAAACGGTAGTCATTATGTGCTGCCGTTTTTCTGGTGCATAAATTTAAAATTTGGTATATTACGATAGAACTACTCATGCTTTTGGTGCAAGTGGGTGCATCGTGTATAATGACTCTTAAATCTTACTACTCATAGTATTTCTTTCAGCAAAAAAGCATTAAATATTTCCAGCCGATAAGTCAGCTATAAGCAGCAGAAAATCCCTATAAAACAGGGGTTTTCTTTATATAAGTTTTGTATCAAAATTGACAATGAAACATGCTGGACGCTTCTGGCGCTTCTGCTGTTTTGTTACGCGCTTTTTTACTGGATGGCAAGGGGCTGACAAAGAATATGCGTCTGACGCAGGAGAACCGTTTTTTGCAGATGCAG
>CAJUHV010000145.1 GCA_910586445.1 uncultured Eubacterium sp. | reverse complement strand
AGAAGATGTCAGGTTCTATATCAATGAAAATAACCGTCCGGTTATCGTTTTTGAAGAATATGAAATTGCTCCCGGCGCATCAGGAAAGATTGAATTTGAGGTAGGAAGAAATTAAAATGAGAAAGAATAGTGCAGTTATTATGAGATAAGATATATTTAAAAATAAAGATGTTCCTGTTATCATTCATGGATAGCAGGGACTTCTTTATTCAACCTGCTTGGAAGAAGAGATAATCATAATTAGAGTTTTAACAACATGCTCCTGATCGCCATATCAGATACATCTTTTGGTGGCTGCTGCCTGCAGTTTTATATCTGCTGATAGTTCCTGTTCTGCGGAGCATTGAAAATTTGAATGAAATCTATTCGGCAGAATGTTTGGAGCAGTCAGTAATACTCATTGGAATAGTACTAATCGTGCCGGTTCATGCAGCGGAGCAGGAATCAACAATACGGGATGTGGTATTTACTAGAAAAATACTGCAATGGATGATTTTGCTCATACGGATGATTACAGCAATCGTAATGCTTGTGTTTTTGACGGGTATATTTGCAGAAATTATGATAGTGAAAAATTGTACATTTCCCCTATATGAGTTATGTTGTGAGAACGGTAATCAGTGAGCTGGCTGTAGGAAACGCTGGCTTTTTTGCGGCAGTGCTAAGTGATTTTGGCTTCTAAAAGTATTAAAATTTTACTCAGATTTTACATAAATCATCTTTTGGATTTTACATAAATCGGATACCGTTTGATTATAAGAAAATTCTTTAGGGAGGATTATAGTTAAATGGATTTCTTTGGATTGCTGACAATGATTGGCGGATTGGCATTATTTTTATATGGAATGAAAACGATGGGAGATGCCCTGTCCAAGATGGCAGGCGGCAGGCTGGAGCAGGTACTGGAGCGTATGACTAATAATCCTGTGAAGGCTGTCCTGCTTGGGGCAGGTGTGACAGCGGTGATTCAGTCTTCGTCCGCTGCAACGGTTATGGTAGTTGGGTTTGTTAATTCTGGTATTATGAAGCTGTCACAGGCAGTCGGCGTGATTATGGGTGCAAATATCGGTACGACAGTTACCTCGTGGATTCTAAGCCTTTCCGGTATTGAAAGCGGGAATTTCTTTGTAAAACTGCTGAAACCCTCGTCTTTTTCCCCGGTATTGGCACTCATCGGCGTGATACTGGTGATGTTTGTCAAGAATACGAAAAAGAATGATGTGGGAACGATTCTGATAGGGTTTGCAGTGCTTATGTTTGGAATGGATACTATGAGCAGCGCTGTAAAGCCGCTTGCAGATGTACCGGAATTTACCTCGCTTTTTACGGCATTTGAAAACCCTGTTTTAGGTATGATAGTCGGAGCGTTTTTAACTGCAGTGATTCAGAGCTCTTCTGCTTCTGTCGGTATTCTGCAGGCGATGTGCGCCACCGGAAGCGTAACGGTGGGAGCTGCGCTTCCGGTGATCATGGGGCAGAATATCGGAACCTGTGTCACAGCTCTGCTTTCCGGTGTCGGGGCAAATAGGAATGCAAGAAGGGCATCTTTGGTGCATCTTTATTTTAACCTGATAGGTACATTTGTATTTATGATCGTATTTTATGCCGTGGATCATTTTGTACAGTTTGCTTTTATGTCGGATACGGCAAACGGTGCAGTCATTGCAGTAATACACAGCGTATTTAATATTGTCTCAACAATTCTGCTGCTGCCTGCTTCTGAGCTGCTGGTAAAGCTCGCATATTTTACCATTCCGCAGGTAGAGGACGAAACACTGGAAACGTCAGGAAAAGTGCTGGACGAAAGGTTTTTGGAAAGACCTGCGTTTGCGGTTGCACAATGCAAAAACGCGGTGTGTGATATGGCACAGCTTACCTTAAAGGCAGTGAGCTTATGTGCGTTCATACAGGAAAAATATGATGAAAATGCAGTGCAGGCAATTATGGAAATAGAGCAGGAGGTAGATGCCAGGGAAGATGAGCTGTCGTCTTATCTGACAAATCTTTCCACAAAGCCGCTCTCTGAATGTGACAGTAAAGCCATCAATAAATTTAGCAGGTGCATTACGGATTTTGAAAGGATATCTGATTATACAAAGGGCATCGCATTCACACAAAAGAAGCTGTATAAAAGCAGAGAAAAATTTTCAAAGAAAGCGACTGCCGAAGCAGGGCTGATCTACGAGGCAACCCTCGAGATCGTGGAATGTACGGTTTCTGGTTTTGTACATGAGGACAAAGATATGGCGTTTCGTATTGATCCGCTTGCCGATGTGATCAGCCGGGTAAAAAAAGATATCCGAAA
>CAJUHV010000144.1 GCA_910586445.1 uncultured Eubacterium sp. | reverse complement strand
CTTTTAATATCCGTTTTCGGCGGTTTTGTATCGTCTTCCGGCTACATCCCAAAATTTGTGCCGCATCTGTTACTGTAATTTCCAGGAAATACAATAATTCAATCAATCTGGCATCTTCTGCAGGCAAGTTTCTCAAGACTTCCCGCACTTTATCCCGGCAGATATTCCGTAAAACCATTTCCTCCAAACCTTCTGCCACATCCAAAAATCCAGAATATTTCCCCTTACCTTCTAATTCATTCAGGCTACATATGCCATATTTCCGGTTCCTCTCCTTCTGATATTTTTCCCTGCGCCGTGACTGGTGCCACTCTAAATAAACCTCCCTGGTCACATCCACCAGTGTGCCGTCTGCCATCCGCAGCACATAGTGATCCCGTTGCTTTGGCTGCTTTCCTCTCATACCCTGTCCTCCCTGTAACATATCCTGTTGCCGGAAGGACTTAGGAACGCCGAATAATTGTTACGGATCATGCGGATTGCATGGGAAATCGTTGCTGATACCGCTTGCTGGCTGATTCCTAATTCATTTGAAATCTGCTCCTGCGTTTCTTCTTGCAAGTAATATTTCTGGATAATATATTTCTGCCTTTCCGACAGATCCTGCAAAATCTCTGCCACCGTCTCCTGCTTTGTCAGTTGCTCCAACACAGATTCCGTTAGATTTTCCATTGCGAACCAGTCTTCTGATATAGCGCTGTAAGAAACATTCCAACTCCGCTCTTTTTCTTCATGGTTCCTGTTTAGCCGGTCTTCTCCCTCCAGTACAAGCCGCAGATACCATACCTTATTCCCAAAAAACTGTTCTGATAAACAAACGGCCTTCCCATCTACTAGGTAAAAATAGTCCTTGCATGAGTGAAGCGGAAATACCGTGGAATGCTTTCCTACCTGATAAATCACATAACCACTTTGGTATACAGCTATTTTTGAATCCAATCCGAGCCTTTCCTGCACAATTGCCAGTTTGGACTCCCGAAGTTGTTTTGCTGTTGGGATTTTTGCTTCATATCCGGGTGTATCCGAAATCCTTTTCAATTCCTGCAATGTCAGCATATATAACCGCCTTTCTGCCCGAAGGCTCCGCGCGGCCCAAAGCTGGCATAACAGGAACTGTTTCTGCGATGAAAAGGCAGTAAAAAATGGCTCCCGGCCTACCCGTTTTTTTTAACGGGAGCCGAAAACTCCTTTTACTGCCCTGCCAGTTCTTGTATTTTATTTTGTTCTGGCCTTTCTCCCCTGCCTGCTATCCTCCTTTCACCAGTGTTAATTCCCGTAGCCGCTCTCCTTTGATAATTCCAGTTTAACAGCCCCGGCCTTTATTTACCCCACCATATATGTGGAGATTTCAAAAAAACACAACATATTTGTAGAATCTAAAGAACTGTGGTAAATCACATCACCTGCATTGCCGCAGTCCATCAACCAGCGTCTCCATCGTCTGTAAAACCACTGTCTGCTCACTCTGCTTTAAATGCCGGATGCGGCAGAACATCTTCTGGCACTGCCCATCTTCCTTTGTCTGGCTGCTTACGCCAAGAAGCTCATTTGCATCCACGCCAAGTATCTGCACTATTTTGATAAAAATCTCAATGGACATTGCAGACTGCCCGCCCTCAATGCGGCTGACTGTGTTGACGCTGATCCCTGCCTGTTCCGCAACCTTCTCCTGTGACAGGCTGATCTCCTGCCTCCTGTCACGGATACGGTTGCCCAATTTGATTAAGTCCTGCGACTCCGCACGGTTGCCCAATATGCACCTCCTTTCCGGTCTAAAATCCTTGCTCAAAACTTTGCGACACCGTGTCGTAAAGTTTATAATCTGCCCTGCATCCGATATGCTGCAGGTTTCCTCTGGTACTTTGCGACATCATGTCGTAAAGTTAGGCAACAAAAAAACAGCCATATACCAAGCTGTTTTTACGGATTTTTATTCTTTTTACACCTATACTGCCTGTTCCTGCTGGTTCCCCAATATTCGTATCATATTTTGCAGGGCTTTCCTGCCAGTTTTCTTCTTGTCCAGCCAGCCACTGCTGCAACTGCTTTCACCAAATATACCGCTGCCACTATCAATCTCCAGACAAGCACGATCCCTCCGATCACGCCGCCCACAAGCACATTGATGAACAGAATCCCCACTGTCCCGCCAATGTCATACCCCTTTGGAATGATCCAGAAAAACATCCGGCAGATGCCAAATGGGACGCCCATAAAGAGCCACAGTTTCAGATAATCACATTCCCCATTCTCCATGCACAGCGGACGGAACAATGCCACCAAAAACAACGCCGATACACATGGGACTATAACACGCTTTACAAATTCACTTACTTTCATACCTTCCTCCAATCTTGTACTTG
>CAJUHV010000143.1 GCA_910586445.1 uncultured Eubacterium sp. | reverse complement strand
GGAAATCAATTTCCTTTCTGCCACGCAACCGAAACGGCAAGGCGCATAGGAACTCGAAAAGACGGTACAGCCCTTGTAATTGGGGCTATACCGCCTAATCTGAAATTACTTCCCTCTAACCGTAAACATTTTCCTTCGCGGGCTTTCTGGATACGCCCTTCCATTGTTTGGACACGGATATTTTCCCGTTCAATCTCGGCAACTGCTGACAGGACAGAAATCATCAATTTACCTGCATCCTTAGAAGAATCAATTCCATCTTCCACACAAATTAAATTTACCCCGAAATCCTGCATGACCTGTAATGTGGAAAGTACATCCGCCGCATTCCTACCAAATCGTGACAACTTAAAAACAAGAACAAAAGAAACGCCGTCTTTCCCTGACTTGATGTCCTCCATCATGCGGTTAAATTCTAACCGTCCCTCAATGGACTTGCCGGATTTTCCAGCATCCTCGTATGTACTGACAATTTCATAATCATTATAGTCAGCATACGCTTTCATTCTGGCTTTCTGTGCGTCTAAGGAATAACCGTCTGTCTGCATGGTTGTAGATGCTCTTGTATATGTATAAACCTTAATTTTTTCTCTTTTCATACCAAGCTCTCCATTTTCTATCCCTTATCTCATTTATACAACGCTCGTTGCACTTTTACATTTTGATAACCATATTCTTTTATAGATCTGTAAATTTTAATCTTTATCTGCTTTTTTACCCAATATTTTTATTGAGTCCAAATAATCCTGTTCCACATCGCTTAAAGTTCGTTCTTTATATTTCTTATATTCTCCGGCTGCTTTTTCCACCGCCTGCTTATGTGTCACGCTCCCGTTTCCTGACAACAACTGTTCGCCGCTCATTGTTAGAATTCGGTCTAAATGCTTCGCCCAATCTTCCATGGTCATAGCCTGTTCCCGTTCTGCCTGACGCTCTGCAAAATCCAAATATCCCGACACAAGCTGCCCCATTGCACGAAGTTCTTTTTCATTCAGATAGTTTTTGGCAATAACAGCCTCTCGCAAAGTCGGTTGATTTCCTGCAAATGTGGTAAGTCCCATAAATTCTTTTTCTGCATCCGCTCTTGTATAAATAACTTCCGCCGCCGTCTCCCCATGAATGGCATAATGAATTTTGTTCTGAACTTTCTGAAAAAACTGAATTGATATTTCCGCTTTCGGGTCATAGTCAATGCTGGTAGCGTAAATCTCCAATACCTGCCTGTAAAATACTTTTTCAGATGCACGAATGTCTCTAATCCGCTCGAGCAGTTCCTTAAAATATCCACCGCCGCCTAAGTTTTTCAGGCGTTCATCATCCAGCGCAAAGCCTTTGCGCATATACTCTTTCAAAATTCCAGTTGCCCATATCCTAAACTGTGTGCCTCGTTTTGATTTCACACGATAACCAACAGAAATGATTACATCGAGATTATAAAATTCTACAGGCTTATCGGAATTTGCAATGTGCAAAATTTGCACATTACCTTCTCTGGAAAGCTCTCCTTCTTCAAAGATATTTTTTATGTGTTTTGAAATTACAGAACGATCTCTCTGAAATAACTCCGCCATCTGCGCCTTTGACAACCAGACCGTATCGCCATCGAAGATTGTTTCAATCTTTGATAAGCCGTCTTCTGTTGTATAAATTATCATATTTGATTTTCCAATTTCTTCTCTATAATCCATAGTCATCTCGTTATTTTGCACTTTCTCCAGCAATGGTTTGGACATCTTTATCATGTTTTATTATATCTCTTGTAACCATCATTAACAAGACGCATCTTTCAATTTTTCGGCAAATTTTCTGCTTTATATCTTTCATCTTCCGCATGATTATCTCCTGCTATATCAGGTAAATTTTCTATATCTAATTCTGACGCATATTTTTCAATCAAATTTGCCAGCATATCCGCCAGTCCGCTCCATTCATCAATCATAAGCACTTCCTCCATATGAACGCAAAAAGGACAGCTATAAACTGTTACGTTCATAACTGCCCTTACGCTGTTTTGATACACAAAAAAAGATTACAAATTCCCTGTCACTTTTCTCATTCCTTAATCAAATAAATCACATACAAGCGGCAGGTCAATACGCTGCCCACATCGGAATTACACCGTCATTATATGACTGAATTTTAATGGTTAAATTCAGAAGTATCATTATCACAGATATGCCTCATCGCCCCGCACAACTGCTGTGCATTTTGTCAGGTTTTTATCGCTACACACCTTTGCTTCTATGGATTGTTTTCCATTCCTTCACGTTCAACTCCGAAATCATCGGAGCAGGCGTATCATGGCGCACCTACATAGTGGCTACACATATCCTCACGTCCTGTATGTCGTTCAATATTCAGTTTGTTGTCTGGCTATAGCTGTACCCCCTGCGCTCCAGATAGGCAGTCATACTGCG
>CAJUHV010000142.1 GCA_910586445.1 uncultured Eubacterium sp. | reverse complement strand
AGCACATCTCACGGAAAGCATTTTTCAAACACGCTCTAGAGCGTGTCTTAAAAATGCTTTTTGTCAGCTGTGCGTCACAATTTGTGGTAGATTGGACCCGAATGAGGGAGGCGTAGCGGGCTACGTTGACCGAATGAGGGCCAATTGAAATGTTTTGCGGAGTAGTTGGCTGTTCTGTTGGATGCAGCCGGTTCATTTCTTTAACTATATCCGTTAGCGTCCAATCGGACTTTGTTATCTCGGATTTAATTTTGTTTCTAATACTCAATGTATCCTGAGACATGTTGCCGCCCTCTTTCGATATTTTAGAAAGTGTAACACATAAAACCAAAAGTTGCAATAGAGTGTATAAATATTCATTATTAAAGAAAATGTTTTAAAATAGTGCTGATATTTGTTGTGGCAAAGTGTATTCGGAGATGAAACTATATTAAAACAAATGCTGTGCTGAGAGAAAATAAAGGAAAATCACATGAAAGATATAAAGACAATTCGCAAAGCAGTAGCGACAATGGCAAATCAGCTGCACAAACTCGGAAATAACGTGGAATGGAACGGAGAATCCAAGAAAGTGGAGGAAATGGAAAGCGCTAACCGAAAATAATTATAAATACATTGACACTATAGGTAACACCACATATACTGCTAAGTGTGAAGCAGATCATGCCCTGTGGGTACATTGCTGCTGATCTGGCGCAATCCAGTTTATTTATCTCAACATTTGGAGGAAATATAGATATGATAGCACAAAAGAAAATAATAGCTTCAATTGCGGCAGTGGTTTTAACTGCTGCTGCATTTTGGTATGTAAATGGGAATTATCGAAGCAGTGAAGATGAAAATAAGACGAAAGAGACACAAAGGACTTATACACAGATTACTGCGCATAAAGCAAAGGAAATTATGGATACAGAGAATGATTACATCATTTTAGACGTGCGTACGCAGGAAGAATACAGCTCGGGACATATGAAAGATGCGGTATGCCTGCCGAATGAAGAAATCGTAAATGAGCCGGATATACTGCCGGACAAAGCACAAAAGATTCTGGTATACTGCCGCAGCGGAAACCGGAGCAGGCAGGCGGCACAAAAGCTGGCAGATCTGGGATATAAAAATGTTTTGGAATTTGGCGGGATTATGGACTGGCCATATGCGGATTGTATAGAATAAAATAGCCTGTATGATTGAAATTTTTATGCAGCTCATTCACCTGCTGCATACAAGTGTGATCTGTCTGGACAATCAAAAGCTGATTACTTATGAGGAAAATCCGCAGTATAATCCACTGTATGGGAATCCTCAGCTGCGGGATCACCTAAGAGAGCTGGCAGATACGAATGCCCTGCCGGTAATTCTGTCGGATGAATTTGACATTTATTTTATATGCATAAAAAAGGACAGCCGGTATTATTTGACCGGGCCGATGAGTACCCGTATTCTGAGCCATGTGGAAAGGCATAGATTTTACCACAGTTATGGGATTAAAGATGTCTGGGAAAAAGGGCCTTATTACCATACGCTTATGGAGGTGCTGCAGACTGCCGGACTGTTTGCGAAGCTGCTGACTGGAAAAAAGTATGATGACCATGAGCTGATAATGGCGAATCATCTGGTGCAGAAGACGAAAGAGCAGGAAATACAGGAGCAGATCATATATTCTATGAAAGAAGAGGATGAGGATTTCTACCGCCATACTTATCAGGAGGAGAGAAAGATTCTGGATATGGTGCGGGAGGGCAATGCGAAAGAGGCTGTCCGCATGTCCAAAGAAATGGATATCGAAATCGGGAGGCTTGGAAATGAAGAGCTTTCGCATTGGAGAAACCTTCTGACCGTTGTAGCAGCGCTTTGTGCGAGAGCAGCGATTGAAGGCGGACTTGAACCGCGTGTGGCATACCGGGTCAGTGGATTTTATATACGTAAAGGTTCCGGCTGTAAAGATATGGCACAGGTATTGTCGTATCGAAACGATGTCGTGGAAGACCTGGCACGCAGGGTGAATGAGCAGAAAGCAAAGCGCCATACATCCAATTATACGCAGCAGTGCATGGATTATATCCAAAAGCATTTTAAGCAAAAAATATATCTGGATCAGATGGCGGATATGATCGGAGTGAGCAGCAGTTATCTGTCACGGCTATTTAAAAAGATACAGGAATGTGCCTGCAGGATTATGTTAATGAAGTGAGGGTGGAGCGGTCTGCAAATCTGCTGATGTATTCAGACGAATCGCTGTCGATGATTGCAGAGTATGTAAACTTTCCGTCGCAAAGTTATTTTGGCAAGGTTTTTAAAGAGAAAAAGGGCATGACTACGCGTCAGTTCCGGGAACGGTATACAACTGGCTCCCGGCCGGCATGATTACCATATGCTTTGTTGTTATGCTGTTTTATAAGCTGGACCGGCTTATGCCTAAGATTCATCAAGATTAATGTGAGTTTTATTGTAAACAACTGAACCACTACCGGCTAAAGCCGGTAGGTTCGGGTGTGCTGCTGAAGCAGCC
>CAJUHV010000141.1 GCA_910586445.1 uncultured Eubacterium sp. | reverse complement strand
ATTAGAAAGTGCCTTGTGCGTTATTTTATTTTTAAAAAGTTGTAAAGTGGTGTTGTTTTTACAAAAGTATGTAAAGAGCAGGTGGCATTATATGGCAGGAGCAGGGAAGCCATTTTAGAGACAATCCGTATTTGTAAGGACAGGAATGTTTTGAAGGAGTATCTGGAGAGCAGGGAAAAGGAGGTTGTTGACATTATGATGGCATTGTATAATGAAGAAGAAGTAATAGAGCGATATGTAGAAGATAGAGAAAATGAGGCGGCTATTCGTTCTGCCGTTGAAATGTGTAAGGATTTGGGAGTTACCATTAATGATGCAATAGCAAGGATTGCATCAAAATTCAATCTTGAGTGGACAAAATCAGCAGAAAAAGTCCATGAATATTGGAAATGATTTTAAAAACTTAGAATATAAAAATGTAAAGGCAGCTATGGACGCAACAGTTTGTAGCTGCTTTTTTGTATCTGGAAAGGAGCAGGAATGATAAAAAATGGGAACAGGTGTAGAAATACAAGAATTATTGTTGAACGTGTGTATGTTGGAAATAGAAGAATGGAAGATGTCTTTAAACAAATCAATGAAGAAAACACACGTAGAAATATTGAAGAAAAAATCAGATTGAAAAAAGAAGCATAAACCATTGAAAAAGAGGGCAGAAATAGTTATAATTCAACTAGCACATGTTTCTGTCCTCATTGTTACGGGGGTAATCGGAATGAGGAAAACAGGAATAGATAATAATAGAATAACAGCTTTATATTGCAGGTTGTCACAGGATGACGGCAATGTTGGGGACAGTATGAGCATCATGAGCCAGAAAGCAATTCTTGAGCGAAAAGCAAAGGAACTGGGGATTATTGACTACCAGTTCTATGTGGACGATGGATATTCTGGCGTTAGCTTTAATAGACCAGCATTTCAGAAAATGATACAGGATATCGATGATGGACTGGTCGGTTGTGTGATTACGAAGGATTTATCCAGGCTTGGCAGAAATTATCTTGAGAGTGGGAGTTATATTGAAATGTTTTTCCCACAGCACAATGTCCGGTACATTGCAGTGAATGATGGTGTTGATTCCATGAATGCAAATGAAATGGATATTACACCGTTTAAAAATATCTTGAATGAGTTTTATTCAAGGGATATATCTAAGAAAGTGAAAACGGGCAGGTTTATACGTGCATCACAGGGCAAGTTTATGGGAAATACGGCACCATTTGGCTATCGGAAAGATCCACAGGATAAGAATCATCTGATTATTGATGAACAGACTGCACCGACTGTCAGATATATTTTTGAACTTGCGTTAAAGGGATATGGAAATAATAAAATTGGCAGGGTGCTGTATACGGAAAAAGTTAAAAAGCCCGCATATTATAAGCAGGAATATTTTGGAAAGTATCTGCTAGAGCCGGATGATGCTTATAACTGGAAACAGGAAACAATTGTCAGAATATTACGTAATCCCATCTATAAAGGCTATATGTGGATAAATGGGTGCAGCAAGAAAACCTTTAAACAGAAGAACAGGGGATATATCCCGTTTAAAGAGAGGACTATAGTACCAACAGAGCATGAGGCTATCATATCGGAACAGATTTGGGATACTGTGCAGAATATCCTTGACAGGCACACTAAAATTAAACCATGCCAGTCAGGATATGATAACGTATTCCGTGGCTTTTTGAAATGCGATTGCTGTGGTTCGGCACTGCTCCTGCATACGGATACAAGATATCCCGATAAGCCAGTAAAGGGCAGGACTTATTTTCAGTGTCGGCTATACCGGACAAGGGGTGCAAAATTCTGTTCACAGCACCGGATAAATGTACCAGATATTGAAGAAGCAGTTTTGAATGATATTCGAAGCCATGCGGAAAAAGTAATCAGCGACAGGGAACGCTTTGTTGCCAGTGTTATGGAAAAAATGGGTAACACTGGAAGGGGAGCGCAGGAGCAGGCAAAACAGCGGATTGCGGAACTGAAAGCTAAGAATGAGGAAGCCGACAGGCGGTATATAAAACTGTATGACGACAGGGCACAGGGTATTGTGTCTGAGAGCAAATTTAGACTGCTGTCTGCAAGAATTGAAGAAGACCAGAATGAAATGCTTGCAGAAATAGCAGAACTGGAAAAGAAACTGGAAAATGCCAGTGCAGACATCCATGCAGTGCAAGCCATTGCAGACGGGTTTGCAGAATGTACACAGATCAAAGAATTATCATCAGAACTTCTAAACCGCCTCATCGAAAAGATAGAGGTATCAGAACCAAAAACGGTCAACGGGGAACGGACGCAGGTAGTCCGTATTTTCTATAAATTCGTTGGCGTTATCGGATAAAAAACCATATGTATCTATAAAACAAGCGTGAGTGAGCTTGCGCCGGAGGGGACTGGATACCGGGCAAAAACAAGATTTGCAAAGTTTTTCAATTTACCGGAACTGATTGCATTATTCAAAGAAAGTGCAGACATACAGACACCGGATATGCTAAAGCTGCCTGTGCCGGAAGCGGATTATGAAAATATCGTGTTAAAGCCGAGCGAGTATCAGCAGGAGATGGTTCAGTC
>CAJUHV010000140.1 GCA_910586445.1 uncultured Eubacterium sp. | reverse complement strand
GAGACAGAAAGAAGATACAAATATGATATTCGTCTATTAAATATGCTTGCGACTTCTGGACTAAAAGCGACATCTATTGCACATGAAATGCGTAATGATGAAATAGCATTGATGAAAATGTCGAGTATATTATAAAAGCGTTAAAGCGATATGAACTTTGGGATGTCGTGTATGATGAGGAAAATAGGCGATATATGCATAGAGATATTCCGGCACTTTTACAGAAAAATAGAAGAATAAACAGAAAAATTATCACTTTTATGGATGTAATGTTATCAGATTCTGAAAAAGAACAGTTTCTGCCGGAGAATATGGATGTATATAACCTTTTGGAGAATATAAAATCTGTTTGGGAAAATGATTATTCGTGGATAAATATTCAATTGCATGTAGAAGAAGGACTGGAGTATAGAAGTGCAAAAGATATTTTCAGAGTAATATTTGATAATTTGATCTTGAATAGTATTCAACAAAATGATGCTGAAAGTATACTGGAGATTCATATATATGCAGAAAAAAAAGGAAAATATATCTATTTGGTGTATTCAGATAAAGGAAAAGGACTTCCATCAAAATATAAATTTGATCCAATGCGTATATTAGAAGTGCATGAGACATCAAGAACGAAGGGGCATGGAATAGGCATGTGGATTGTGAATAATACGATTGCTAACACAGGTGGAGAAATACAAAAAATCGAGGGACTCGATGGATTTAAAATGGAATTTATGATAGGAGATAAGATATGAGTATAAAAGAAAGATTCGAGACAAGACGTTTAGATTACTTGGGATTACAGCTTGAAGGTAAATACCAAGCTGAAAAAGATGAGAAACGTAAACAGAAGCTGGGTGAAAGCCTTAGTATTTTACTGAAGAAAAGAAATCGGCTGGCAGTTACAAGAAGGTCGTTATAATGAAAAAGCAAGAAGATATGTCATACCCTTTGCGTATAAAGTGGATAACGCAGATCAATACTGATTTAAGAGTATAAGACAGTTTTGTCAAGAATAAAATTTAATGTAGAAAAAGGCAGTTATGAACCTATTTCGTGTAGGTTTATAGCTGCCTGTTTGCTTTTTATAAATCCGAAAATATATCGCAGAGGGGCGCACTCTGCGACATCCACTGTATCAAGCCTCTTATTTTCATAATTAGTATGCACAGTTTTTGTGCAGTGATACATTTCTTTTATTATGAAGGCTGCTGTCAGTCGATCAGTGGAAATGCACAAATATTTTGAAAAGCGAAAGGAGTATGAATTATGAAAAAGAAATTATTAGCTGCAATGATGGCGGCTGCATTATGTGCCTCATCCATAACACCAGTCTGTGCGGAAAGGACGCATGCGGTAGGAAATAGGTATGAGGACGAGGATGACGACGACTGGGACGATGACATGGATGAAATGTTTTCCGGCGAGCTTACAAAATACGATGTCCGCACAAGCCCTTCTAAGAAAACAATCCGTATAGGGAAATCATTTTATATTAATGTAGTAGCGCAGGCAGACAGCCAGTTCGAGGATATGCCAGATGAAGAATGGGATGAACTGTGTGAGGAAAATATTGATTCTATCACATACCGTTCATCTAAGTCCAGCGTTGCTTCTGTCAGCTCATCGGGGAAAGTTACCGGCAGAAGAAAAGGCACGGCGCTTATCAAGACAGAGATCAATCTTGTCAATGGTGAGTCGGTAGTTTATAAAACAAAAGTATATGTGACAAGATAATTTTGATGGAAAGCGCAGGCAGAAGCACGCAGACAGGATAGGGTATATGATGATATATTCTATCCTGTTTTCGATAGCGGCAGTACGATAGAAGAAGCAGCAAAAAGAGCAGGCAGGTAACTTATGAACATCGATAAAAATATAGAGGCTGATACGAATGATATTAATATCTTATACCGTGACATGGGGCAGGTAGTAAAACGCATGGATCAGCTGGCAGGGGAGATAAAAAAGACCGGCAGTCTGATCGACGAGCTTGCAGAAAAAATGGAACAGCTTCGTGCGGGCAGCGGGGACAGTGTGCAGCTGGAGTGTGAGACTGCTTCGGTGGAGCATAAGCTGAATGAGCTTAAAAAACGCAGGGCAGCGCAGGAAACAGCATCAGCCTGCTGCAGGCTGTATGGAATATTCGGAATGGATTACAGTGTTTCCAGCGGCAGGCTGTATTATCTGGGAAAGCCGGTAAAATGTTTTTCTGATACCGGGAGCAGGTACGATGGAGGCAGTTTTCTAAAGGGCTATGAAGATCAGCAGGGCGAGCTGTCTGTGCAGGCAGTGCGCGGCAGTACGGGACATGTGCTGTATTTACGGGTGTATGATTATTAAAACAAAGCTTTCTGCGGGATCATTACAAATCCATAAAAAACGTAAAGGTAAACGGCGGTACATGGAAAAATATAGACAAAAACGGCCTGCGCGGATCAATGATCCAGTTTGCACACGGGCAGAAGATCAATATTAAAAATCTGGATGTGTCGTGCAATTATAATGGTAGGAGATGCAGAGAATCCAAAAAATAAATACAAAACTACATATAGGCGATTGCGAAACAAGTTCGCAATATTAATTCCAACAGGGAAAAATTCGG
>CAJUHV010000139.1 GCA_910586445.1 uncultured Eubacterium sp. | reverse complement strand
CGAAATTTATTTTTTTAGAAGCTTCTGAATTAGATTATATTAAAAAATAAAAAAGAAGGTAATGTCTTATTTTGTGAGCGGTATCGCAAAATTTGTATAGTCATAACCAAACTGACGTGGTTTGAGATACGATTCACAATTCTTTTACCAGACATAGTGTCAGCTCATCATCATTCCTGTAGGCAACATCTGCTTCACATATTTTTTCTTTATAATACACACCTTTTCCATCAGGAATATAGCCTCTTTTTATATAGAACCTCTGGGCAGGTCCGTAGTCGCTGTTTAAGCAGACGTCCAGATATATTTTATTGCAATGCTGCCTGGCAATGTTTTCTGCTGCATCCAATAACATAGCAGCTATTTTCTTCCGCCGGTATTTTTCGAATACGATCAAATCTACCACACCCGGAATATTATAGCCGCCCAGCCCGCCCCATCTGCATTTGTGGTATAAAAATACATACCCTGCGGCTGTTCCGTTGTACAATGCGAGCAATGCGGTACACTCGCCGTTTTTCTGATTATCCAACTGCCGTTTTAAATAGTCGATGTTCTTCTGACTCTCGTCACCATCTTCCCTGCAAATAGACGGAATATCATCATAATTCATGGTGCGGATATCTATGCATAAACGGCTGGGACTTTCCCATTCTTCTCTTAAAATAGAATAACACAGTGTATCGCTTTTATCGCGGGCGTGCTTTCTCAATCTGCCTTCAAAGGTAAAGGCACATTTTTCTAAAACTTTTATACTCTCCTTATTGTGTGACCGCACCCATGCGGCAATGGCTGATAAATTCATTTCTTTGAATCCATAATCAAGCATCTTTTTCACAGCCTGCATTGCGTAGCCGTTGTTCCGGTATCTTGCAGCGACAGCATACTCTATTTCCATATAGCCGTCATATCGGTTCATACCTCCCAGGCTTATAAATCCTATAAAGTTATTATTCGTTTTGTCGGCAATCACTCTAAAGCCCCTGTCATTCTTCCAACATTGGATTGTATTCTGGCTGTCAGTAATCGAATTGTAGAAATCAATCCCACTTTTTCTCAAAGCTTCGTCAAGACACATTTCATATAAAGCCTTTGCATCGCTGTCCTGCCAATTTCTTAATATCAAATCTTTTGTTTCCAAGTATTATCCCCTCCTTGAATTACATTTTTCAATATATCTTTCCCACACCCTTGGCAATTTTGATTTTATAAACAAAGCATAGGAACAATCCGGGGTTTCTATCATATGCTTATCCTTTAAGTATTCGATGCAGCATGCGTACCACCAATCCAGCTGCTTTTCCGATTTATCTTCAAAACGCATCACTTTCATTTTGCCCTGCTTCACATATTCCATAAATAACGCATATGCATTCTCTACCCGGGTGCACTTTGTGACTTCAACAGGTTCTGTCGCCAGTCTCGCACAGGGGATATTTTTAAATGGAATGACCTGGTTTTCTTCAGCAAGAACTTCATAGATATATCCGTTCACACCTTCCGATACTTCCTTCAGCGCATTCGGGTACAATTCGTGATAGACCGGTATATCACTGTCTGTTTCAAACCCATAAGGTAACCAATAATAGGGCCTTTCTACAGCGTTGCATAAATAAAATGCGGCAACCACATCTATTGTAGTCATATATATATATGGCCGATCATGGTCAGCCTGATTAGGTTTTAGTAATTTAATATTCCCAGTGTTACTTCCATGAAATAGTATCATAACGCCTCTCCACCAAACTGGAATTTAGCATTCAGAATCATTTTCCAATGTATCCAAACGAATTCCTGCCTCATCAATGTCATTCAATATATCCTCTATCCTATTTTCCAAATCATCAACTCTGCTTTCTGCATCTTCAATATCTGATATCACGCCTCCAACAGGGCAATTCTTCAATGTAATATTCATAATATCTTTTCTCCTTTCAGCATTTATCAGCACTACAAATACCGATTTTCGATAGCTCTATTATACCGCAATTACTTTCCATAGGGAATAAATTTTATAAAAAATTCATTTTGCCGTGATAAGTATTATTCCCCTGAATCTGCCCTTGTTCCGTCTTTCATGATGGTAAGCTGCCCCTGCCGGTATTTCATTTTCGACAAGCTGATGGCCTACCCGGATTCTTCGGTTTTCAAAATCCAAATCGCCCTTTGTTAAGCCGCAAAACTCTGCTTTTGATTTTCATATGAAATTTTCCTCTAACACTACAACATTTACAAAGCTCTTTTGCAATCCCCAAATTTACAATTCTACTCAATTCAGATTTTTCTTTTGCATATCAGAAACACCTGCCAAAGCACAGATATCCCCACAATACCAGTCATCACATTCATCATAATGCATCAATTCTTTTCTCTCCTTAAATATACGATCAAAGAATATTTCTTTTTGCCGCCGTCTGCCGCGCTGTGCCCGATAAAGCGGGGCTGGCCCTCATCAAGCGTTGTAGCACTCGCTGCTCCCTCCCCCCCCCCAAAAAAAAAATTCGGCAAGGATTTCTCCTTGCCGCCATGAAACTATGTGCAGATTATCTGATTAGCCTGAGAACTCTGTAACTGATTCTATACAGCCATCCTTAATCATAATAATTTCATCTGCCTGTGCTGCAAGATATTTGCTGTGCGTTACTGCAATGACGCACTTTCCAAGCTCATGCGCCGTTCTTTTCAG
>CAJUHV010000138.1 GCA_910586445.1 uncultured Eubacterium sp. | reverse complement strand
TAACAAAAAGAATCCCGTATTTATGTGGGTTCTGGCGTTTCGCAAACGCCTAAACAGCTGTGTGATTGAAAGGATGGAAAAGCCGGAAACATTTTAGGCTCTCTTTTTTGTGCACATATTGAGAGGAAAGACAGAGAAAAATATACTATAATATGATTGGTAGTATGAAAAATAAACAAGGAGGAATCTGAATGGAATGGGTAGAAAGGCTAAACCAGAGCATAAAGTATATTGAGGAGCATCTGACTGAGGAGATCGATTATGAGCAGCTTGCCAAAATTGCCTGCTGCAGCGCCTATCATTATCAGAGGATGTTTGCTTATATGGCAGGCGTCACCTTGGCGGAATATATCCGAAGAAGGAAAATGTCCCTGGCAGCGGTTGATTTACAAAGCGGCGGCATTAAGATTGTTGATCTGGCAGAAAAATACGGATACCGCTCGCCGACAGCATTTAACCGGGCGTTCCAGGGAGTGCACGGGATCGCTCCGTCTTCTGTCCGCGGCGAGGGCGTGTCCGTAAAATCTTTTCCAGCCATTACATTTAAGATTACTGTAAAAGGAGTGGAAGAAATGAATTATCGTATTGAGACAAAGGAATCTTTTCGCATAGTGGGTATATCTGCACCTCTGCACAAGGAGCTTGAAAAAAACTTTATGATTGTGCCTGATCTGTGGCAGAAGGCGTCCATGGATGGAACGATTCAGAAACTGGCAGCGTTAATGGACACTCAGCCGCGCGGACTTTTGGGTGTCAGTGCCTGCGGCGATCAGGAAGAATGGAAATATTTTATTGCTGCAGCGAGTACAAAAGAAAGCGGGGAATTTGAAGAGTATACAATACCTGCGTCTACATGGGCAGTTTTTCCAGGCTCGGGAACGAACCAGTCTATACAGGAACTGGAGCAGCGTATAGTGGCTGAGTGGCTGCCTACTTCGGGATATGAATATGCAGATGCGCCGGACATAGAGGTATATCTGAATCCAGACCCGCAGAATGCACAGTATGAGGTGTGGATACCGGTGGTTAAAAAACAGGAGCAGAAGTGATATCGTAAAGAGTGATCTGATGGAAAGATCCTATGGAAATATCAGAGTATTTGGTGAATATTTTATTACCGTAATCTTATAACAAAGGATTACGCTGCGAGAGCTCTGGTTTCAAAGAGGGATGTAGGAGTCGGCAGAAGAGATGAGACAGATGTTCCAGGCACAGAATCTGTGAAATCAGAGTCTTTAAGCACAAAATCGGATTATGAACATATCGATAAGCAGACCACATCGTAGGAGAATAATATGAAGCTGGACCGGATGATTGGAATTTTATCTATTCTGCTGCAGCAGGACAGGGTGACGGCAGCAAGCCTTGCAGAAAAATTTGAAGTATCCAGACGTACGATCTACCGGGATATTGAGTCACTGTGCATGGCAGGTATACCGATGGTGACGGAGCAGGGACAGAACGGCGGAGTCTCGATTATGGACGGCTACAAAATCGACCGTACGCTGCTTAGCAGGTCGGATATGCAGGCAGTCTTAACAGGGTTGAGAAGCCTTGACAGCGTCAGCGGCACAAACCGTTATGCACAGCTGATGGAAAAGCTTTCGGCGGGCGTATCTGACCTGCCGGCAGAGAATACACATATTTTGATAGATCTTGCTTCGTGGTACAAGGATTCTTTAACGCCCAAGATCGAACTGATTCACGAAGCAATTTTTTCCGGGAGAAAGGTGTCCTTTTTGTATTTCGCACCAAAAGGAGAATCAATGCGTTCCATAGAGCCTTACAGCCTGATCTTTCAGTGGTCAAACTGGTACGTGTGGGGATGGTGTGACAGCAGGAAAGATTTTCGTCTGTTTAAGCTGAGGCGGATGCTGGATGTCAGGACGGGAGCCTTATTTGAAAAGCGCACGGCACCTGCGCCTGACCTGTCTCAGGAACGGGTGTTTCCGCATATTTATCAGGTAAAGGCGAAAATAGCCCCGCAGTTTCGATGGAGGCTGATTGAAGAATACGGGCCGGAAAGCTTTACGGTACAGCCGGATGGGTCGCTGTTGTTTTCCTTTGGGTTTACGGATAAGCAGAATATCATAAGCTGGATTGTGTCATTTGGAGACGGCGCACAGCTTTTAGAACCGGCCGGTCTGCGGCAGGATGTGGCGTTATTTGCACGTAAAATATTGGAAAAATATTCGGAATCATGACATATAGGTGTCATGGTTCTTTTTATATAATTACTGCGTTGCTATTTTAAAGACAGCACTATTTTAATGAAGAATTTTAGGGGCAGAGGAAGGTTTACATAGTGATTTTGAAGAATATCAGGACAGCCGGACGGAGGATGCTGAGATTCATATTTATGTAGGGCGGTGTGATATAGTTCAAATATGAATACTATGAAAAACGAAGCGTAGAGATGCTGCGTATTTTTACAAGAAAAAGGAGGACAATAATTATGGTTGAATCAAGATGCGGGATTTTATGCAGCGAATGCGAATATCGGGAGCAGATGGGATGTGCAGGCTGCATACATATCGACAAGCCGTTCTGGGGCGAGGGATGTCCTTTGAAAACATGCAGTGAGGAAAAGAAGCTGGAGCACTGCGGGCAGTGTGAGAATTTCCCATGTGATATGCTCAACCAGTTTGCTTATGATGAAAAGCAGGGTGATGATGGAAAGAGGATCACACAGTGCAGAAGCTGGAAGAATCTTGGGTAATGAACGGGTAGATCTTTCAGAAAGCAATTTTTAAACATACTCTAGAGCGTGTTTGAAAAATGCTTTCTGTGAAATGTGCTTCACACTTGGCGGAGAATTTATCCCAAATTTATGAGGCATAGCGGGCTATGTTGATTAAATTTGG
>CAJUHV010000137.1 GCA_910586445.1 uncultured Eubacterium sp. | reverse complement strand
TGCTGGCGGCGGATCACGACTGCCTGTATCTGTATGTGCAGGGAGCGAAGGACTGCGTGGCGCTGCTGAAGAAGCTGGGTGTGCTGTAGAAAAATCACAGGAGGGTACTTCCTACGCTGTTCGCAGCGTAACAAATCAAAGCCGAACGTAATAAGGTATGAGTTGCTTCCCGTAGTTTGCTTTGCTGCGGGGAGCGCTTTATTGGATAGAAAAGTATCGTGGTATCCGGGATCATATATAAAACATTTGCAAAACTGCATCACAGAGAATATAATAAGAGATAAATTGTGTGCGGGAAATTGTAGAGGAAACAAATGTAAAAGTCTTATAAAAACACGACTCTTTTTTAGGAGAGAATGATCATGGGTGAAATTCAAAATTACGATGAGGCTGTCCAAACAATAAAGACTGCTATTTTGCAAAGCCAATATAATGCTTCCAAAATTGTGAATGAAAAACAGCTGATGCTGTATTTTGGTATTGGAAAGTACATTTCTTTAAACTCCCGGAATGGTTTTTGGGGAAAAGGAGCAATAGATGCGATCAGTGAGCGGCTGGACAAAGAACTTCCAGGTCTTCGGGGTTTTTCAGCGCGTAATCTTCGATATATGCGTACATTTTATGAAGAATGGAAAAAACTGGATAACTCGCCTGTAAACTATGATAATAATGTGGGTTCAAATTTGGCACATACATGTGCCAAATTGCTTAATGAATGTAATAATGAAATTTGGAACACGCTTGTGCCAAAAACGCAGGAATTCCCCATGGAAGAGTTTTTGAGTATTGGATTTTCACATCATCGACTTATTCTTTCAAAGACAAAAGATGAAGATGAAAGACTTTTTTATATTAAAAGGTGTGCGACAGAGCGGTTTAGTTATGAAGCTCTGGGTAGAAGTATTGCATCGGATGATTATCACCATCAGGGCAGACTGCCAAACAATTTTTATGAAACACTTCCAGCAGCGGATCAGGCATTCCGGGCAGTTAATACCTTTAAAGATGAATATTTGCTTGATTATATCAATGTGGAGGAATTGGGCATTAGAGATAGAGAGGATATAGATGAGAAGGTAGTAGAAAATGCGATAATCCACAATGTGAAAATGTTCATTCTCACGTTTGGCAAGGACTTTACATTCGTGAGAAATCAATACCACCTTGATGCTTTTGGCGAGGACCAATATATCGACCTTTTATTTTTTAATCGAGAATTAAATTGTCTCGTAGCAGTCGAATTGAAGACAGGAAAATTTAAGACATCATATTTGGGACAATTGTCAGGGTATTTAAGCGTACTTGATAAATTTGAGAAGAAGCCACATGAAAATCCTGCTATTGGTATTATTCTATGCAAGGATATGAATAAAGCTTTTGTGGATTTTGTTATCAGGGATTACAGCAAGCCGATGGGGGTGGCAACTTATAAGACATCAAAGGATATGTCAGATAAGCTAAAAAAGGCTCTTCCTGATATTGACGATCTGAAAAAGCTGCTTGGCACGGATGAGTAAGAAAAGTAAATGTATGACAGGATTTCGGAAAGGGTAGTCAGAGATGGCTGCCTTTTTATTATGGGAGGAAATACTCTATGGCAAAACTGATCTTCACCAGCCGCTACATCCGTGACGCTCCGCCAGAGCATCTGCAGAACTATGTGCGCTACATCAGTACCCGTGAAGGCGTGGAAAAAGCGGATGAGAGCAAAAAGAATCTTCCGGCGACATCCGCCCAGAAAGATCTGATCCGGCAGCTCCTGAAAGACATGCCGGAGTCCAGAGATATGCTGGAGTATGAGGACTATCGACAGCGCTCCACCATCGGCAACGCCTCCGAATTCATCACTCAGGCGCTGGAACGGAACCTGGACATGGCCGCCATGAAGGAAAACTATGTGGACTACCTGGCCAACCGCCCCCGTGTGGAACGGATCGGTGAGCATGGCCTGTTTACGGATGCGGGAAAGCCGGTGATCCTTACAGAAGTGCAGAAAGAAGTATCTGACCACAAAGGACCTGTCTGGACCCATGTGGTCAGCCTGCGCCGGGAAGATGCGGCAAGGCTCGGATATGACTCCGCCAGAGAGTGGATGGCGCTCCTGCGTTCCAAACGTGCCATGCTCTCCAGGCACATGAAGATTGACAGTGCGGATCTGAGATGGTATGCGGCCTTCCATAATGAGGGGCATCATCCCCATGTACATCTGATGGTCTATTCCGCGAAGGACAATGATGGATTCCTGACGAAAGCAGGCATCGAAGCCATGCGCTCGGAACTGGCCCACGATATCTTCCGTCAGGACTTTGCCCAGATCTACGAAGGACAAAATCTGGCACGGAGCAGTTTGAAAGAAAAAGCAGCGGAGCGGATGTGCCTGCTCACGGACGGCATGCTGCAGGGCGTATGTGAAAATCCAGTCATTGGGGAGAAACTGCAGCAGCTTTCTGGACGTCTCAAAAATACCAGAGGAAAAAAGGTATATGGCTATCTGAAAGTGGATGTAAAACGTCTGGTAGATCAGATCGTGGATGAGCTTGCAAAGGACCCGGCTGTGTCGGAAGCCTATCGGGCATGGGGCGAATGGCAGGATCAGATCCGGCTGACCTATTCCTCAAAGGCTCCGCCGCTGCCGCCCCTGTCCAGTCAGAAACAATTAAAAAGTATCAAGAACATGGTGATCGCTGAGGCATTAAAGCTGGGCGGTCACCATTTTTTGTCGGAAACATCCGGGCAGGAGAGGAAGCGGGCAGAAGTCCGCCTGGATGAACTGGAGGGAGAAAGAATCTCAGATGGATCAGAAGAAATAGAAGAAACAGAAATAGAAACGAAAGCAGAAGCAAAAATCGAAGCAGAAACAGAACCAGATCCCGCAGATGCAGAAAGCATGTTGGAAGCTGAGGAGCTCCTGTCAGAACCGGAACTGG
>CAJUHV010000136.1 GCA_910586445.1 uncultured Eubacterium sp. | reverse complement strand
TCACTCATAAACATGATTTTCGTGAGTGTTGTACCGATCACAGGCGTAATCACAATATAAAAGATAAGATTCAGCAGCAGTTCATTTGTCACGCCGCCCCTTGTAAAAATAATACCCCCGGCAATCAAAAACGCAAATACCCCGTTGTTCGCTGTTGTATAGAACATCATAGGCAGGCGCAGAGCTTTTGTATATGCGATTACCCATTTTTCATAATTATCAATCGCTGCCTTAAAACGCTTGAAAGAAAAGATCGTCTGCCCGAAAGTCTTTACTACGGGCACGCCCCTCACATACTCAACCGCCTCATTCGACATATCAGAAAGTGCGTTTTGGTATTCTTTCATTTTCTGCTCCATGCCTTTTCCAGTCATTTTCATCATAATCAGAAAACCAAGCACAACAGGAACAAGGCTTAAAAGCCCTAACCGCCAGTCAAACGCAAGAAGCAGGAAAAGCAGACCTATGGGTGTGGCGATTGCCCCTGCCTTATCCGGCAGTCTGTGTGCGAGATAGGTTTCCGTTGCGGTACTCGAAGTGTTGACAATCCGCCGCAGTTTTCCGCTTCCATACTTTTCCGTCACGCCAAGCGGCAGGGCTGTAATATGCTGCATAAGCTCCTTCCGGATATTGGCGGCAACCCGAAAAGCGCTCATATGCGAACACATCAGGGCTGATATGTATACAACAATAGAGATAACCGCAAACAATACGGCAGACCACCCGTAACGTGTAACATTCCCCGCCTGCGAAAAGTCCGGTGAAACTTCCAGTATGTCGTGAATGATACGCCATATATACCAAAAAGGCACAAGAGCTAACAGCGCACTCATTACAGACAGTACCCATGAAAGATAGGTCAATATCCTTTTGCCTCCGGCATAACCCATCAATCTTGATAGATTAGACTGTTTTTTCATTGAAAAATCCTCCTTAAAATTTTTATGATATGAGGGAATCATCACACCCTCGAATATCCTTATTTTGATTAGTTTTACCTTCACATAGTTAGCAATAACTAACCTATATGCTAAATATAATGGAAAGTTTACACTTTCCATTATCAGGAATTATAGGGCAGATTGCCCTTACGAATCGTTCGCTTTTATTGCCCCATAATTTTCATCCACCCTGCGGTGTAAAAAGCCCTCATTTCTTTCAGATAATGTTTCGCATCTTCCAGCGGCATTTCATGTATGATCATTTCAAAAAAAGTGTTAAACATTCCTGTGATCAAAATATGCTCCAGCCGTTCATCAATATGTGGCGCTGGCCTGCCTATTTTTTCAAGAACCGCTAAATAATCATTTGTTCCTTTTGTTTCGATCTCCACCATTTCATCAATCAGCTTTGAAAATCGTGTTCCCTCTGAACAGCAAAGTATGAGCTTAAACTCATTCAAATGCTCATAGGCATATAAGAGCATTTCATACATACATTCGCCGGAAGTAGATGTAAGATTGTCTGGCTGTTCCTCCGGCGGTATATCCGCAAATTCCTTCTGCGCCCTGCAAAAGCGGCTTAAAAGGAAATTATAATGTTCCCCTACCAGCGCCTCAAATAAATCCTCCTTGCTATCATAATAGCCATAGAATGCACCCGTTGTCACGCCTGCTGTTTTGACAATGTTCCGCAGGGAAGCAGACTTGAATCCTTTTTTAAGAAATTCCTGCATAGCGGCTGAAAGTATCAGGTTCAATGTTGTCTGTTCAACTTCACTCATCAATCATCCTTTCTTGTAACACCGTTATATATCGCTGTTATATGATACAACCGATTCTGAAATTTGTCAACAGTTTTTTCAAAAACTTAGGTTTAAGTCTGCCTGCAATAAAATATTCACAGAATTTCCATTGCTATTTGGCTCCCAAATGAGTATAATAACACTAAGAATATGAGAGGAGTGAGCTTATGGCAACAGAAAGTATTTTCCACAATATCGTTATTGATGACACGAAAAAAGCGGAAGCATTCATTACTGCTCTTGAACAGGCTGCTGAAACAGCGGATAACTACCCTCTCCGCCATGTTGAATACGAAGATGTAAAAGGTGAGGATATTAAGAAACTGTTAGGAGCTTTGGTACAATGATGCAGCATATTAAACAGATAAATATATTGGATATGATGAAAATGTATGGAGAGGATTCATGCAAGGCAGTCCTCTCCACATTTATGTGTCCGCTTAACCTTGATGTGGAGGATTTTATACAGAATAAAGCGGTTGAATTTGCCAGGCAGCGGATCGCCATCACATTCCTTGTTTTCAAGGAAAATGAAAGCGGTTCCGCCTTTGTCGGGTATTATACCCTTGCCAACAAATTTGTATCAATAGCCGGCGCACACCTGAGTAAGACCTTACAGAAAAAAATCGCAAAATTTTCACAGTATGATGATTCTTTAGGGCGTTTTATGGTGTCCATGCCATTGATCGCACAGCTTGGCAGGAACTTCAATCCGAACCTGCCACTGAGTATTGCCGGGTCTGATCTTCTTTCTATGGCTCTGCAGCGTGTATTAGATGTGGAATACCTGATCGGCGGGAAAACCGTATACATAGAGTGCAGCAACCAGCCAAAACTTTTTGACTTCTATTCCGCCGCCGGATTCCTCGCTTTTGATAAACGGGCCAAGCAGGGGAGCGTTGATGAAGATGATGTGCTGGTGCAGATGTTAAAATATTTCAACCACTAAAAAAGCAGCAGACAAAGGATACTCCTTTCCTCCTCTGTCTGCTGCTTTTTTCTTACTCTGCCGCTGTGAGATCAATACGGGCAAATTCCTCATCCGACATCCCGTTTAACTTCTCAAGCACCTTCCCAGACAGTTCGATCAATGCATCCTCCTCCAGGTGCTTTAATGCCCTGCTGATGTCCTTGATAACTTCTGTACGGCTCTCTCCTGCAAATATGCAGATTAAATTGCTTTCTTCTACGGTAAACTTTTTATCCATATCCTTACATCTCCCTCTGCTTATTTTTTATGTTTTCTTCCTGCT
>CAJUHV010000135.1 GCA_910586445.1 uncultured Eubacterium sp. | reverse complement strand
CCGGGCCTTTGCCCTATTGGAATCAAGATTTTGAACTTGTTTCGCAATTACCTATCTATTTCTGCTATGCTGTCTGGTTTATTTTCATAAACCTTATGTATAGAAGTTTATACTCATAGACCAACTTTGTCAATACTAATTTTTCATTTTTCTAAAAAAGTATTGCATTCCTCCATTTTTACGTGTATAATATGGCTCAATAAAATGAAAGGACACAGATGTGAGGGTGAAAAAATGATTATTAGATAATTTGATTTGGATGTCGCAATATTATTCGAAGGTCTGGCGGAATGTCAATGGATGGATATCTGCCGGATTGATCTGCGTATGCCGAATTAGATTATCTCGCTTTTATCAGCCCTCTTTGTATATCTATTTTTCAATATATACAGGGCTTCTTTGCGTGAGTCTGTTTTCGGTTACGGGAACAGGCTTTTTCTGTATCCGCAAATAAATATTTAATCAGGATATACGAAAAAGCCATTGGAAGGAGGCCCTATGATACAGGTTAAAAATTTAAATATTGTACACAAAAAAGATCTCAGGACAATCATTGAGAATTTCAGCCTTGTGCTCAATGACGGGGATAAGGCGGTTATGATCGGAGAAGAAGGAAACGGAAAGTCGACTCTTCTTAAATGGATTTACGATCCGCAGATGGTTTCGGATTACTGTGAGGCTGACGGAGAACGGATCGTGCAGGGACAAAAGCTCGGTTATCTGCCGCAGGAGCTGCCTGCTGCAGACTGTGGCAAAAGCATATATGAATATTTTATGGAAGAAGAGCTGTTTATGGAGCATACTCCAAAAGAGCTGGGCAGATTAGCGGGAGAATTCGGGCTGCCCATTGATTTTTTCTATGAGGATCAGTGCATGGCAACGCTGTCTGGCGGCGAAAAGGTCAAGGCACAGTTGCTGCGCCTGCTGCTGGCAGAACCGGATATTCTGCTCCTTGATGAACCGTCAAATGATATTGATCTGGAGACTTTGGAATGGCTTGAAAAGTTTATACTTGATTGGAAACGGATCGTACTCTATATCTCACATGACGAGACATTGATTGAGCATACGGCAAACGTAATCATCCACATGGAGCAGATCCGCAGAAAAACCATATGCCGTCACACAATCGTGCACACATCCTATCTGCAGTATAAGGAGCGCAGACAGGATCAGTTTACGCATCAGGCACGCATGGCAGCGAATGACCGGCGTGAAAAAAAGATCCGCGAAGAGAAATACCAGCGGATTTATCAGAGCGTAGATCATGCACAAGCTGTCATTACCAGACAAAACCCTTCCAAGGCACGTCTGTTAAAAAAGAAAATGCACACTGTCAAATCAATGGAACGGCGCTTTATGCGTCAGGATGAAAATATGACAGAAATGCCGGAAGAGGAAACAGCGATTTTCTTCAAACTGGGCAGTGAGCAGGCGAAAATTCCGGCAGGCAAAACCGTAATTGAATACACCTTAGATAAACTGTATACACCTGATCATGAAAGACTGCTGTCAGAAAATATCAGCCTGCTTATGCGCGGTTCCCAGAAGCTATGCATTGTAGGGACAAACGGAACTGGAAAAACAACGCTGCTGCACAAAATCGCAGATGAGCTGCTAAAAAGAAAAGATCTGTACGCAGAATATATGCCGCAGGATTATGAAGAGCTGCTGGATTTTTCGATGACGCCGATCGACTTTTTAGACCAGTCTGGCGATAAGGAAGTGCGCACTAAAATCCGCACATATCTGGGTGCATTGAAATACACTGCTGATGAAATGAACCATACGATCGGCGAGCTGTCAGGCGGACAAAAGGCAAAAATACTGCTGCTCAAAATGAGCCTGTCAGGCGCAAATGTACTGATCTTAGACGAACCGACACGTAATTTTTCACCGCTGTCCGGGCCTGTGATCCGTCAGATTCTGAAAGATTTTCCCGGAGCAGTTATCAGCATATCGCATGACCGAAAATATATAGAGGAGGTCTGCGACAGGGTCTGCCGTCTTACCGATCACGGGCTTGAAGAAGCTGAGTTTATTTGATGATGAGCAGAAACTTCATCCCAAATTTAATCAACACAGCCCGCTATATCATATTTTGTGGATACGTCTCATAAATTTGGGATAAAAAGAATCAAAATGCAATACTCAGATCATCAGCTGCTACCCATTCAGCTGTGCGTGAAATGCAGCCAGCGCCTCAGATATTTTAATCTGCTGCGGACAGACTGCTTCACAGCTGCGGCAGCTGATACATGCAGACGGCTGCTTTTCCGGCGGAATCGCCATCAGTGCCATCGGAGCGATAAACCCGCCGCCGGTAAATTTATGTTCGTTATAAAGGCCCAGCAAGGTCGGAATATCCAGTCCTTTTGGGCAGTGTGAGGTGCAGTAGCGGCAGGAGGTGCACAGCAGGGAGCTTTTTTGAGACATATTTTCTGCGATGTCCAGCAGTGTATCCATTTCCTGTTTATTTAAGCCGTTTTCCGTCTCAAAGGTCTTTATATTTTGCTGGAGCTGTCCCATATTGGACATGCCGGACAGGATCACCGCGATATGATCAATGCTCTGCAGAAAACGGAATGCCCATGCCGGAATCTCTTCCTCCGGGCGCAGTGCGCGCAGCTTATCGGCATCTTCTTTTGCAAGGTTTGCCAGCTTGCCGCCGCGCAGAGGCTCCATGACCCAGACCGGAATCTGATATTGATTTAACAGTTCTGCCTTTTCCTTTGCATTCTGGAATGTCCAGTCTATGTAATTTAACTGGATCTGGCAGAATTCCAGATCATCACCGTAAGCTTCTAAAAAGCGCTTCATGACATCATAGCTGCCATGTGCGGAAAATCCAAGATGACGGATTCTGCCATTTTCTTTCTGCTTTTTCAGATAATCGTAAATGCCGTATTGAGGGTCCAGATAGGCATCGATATTCATCTCGCATACATTGTGGAACAGGTAAAAATCTGCTTGTGTCAAGTAAGGAATAAAAAAATTAAGATTTTTATTATTTATTGTAG
>CAJUHV010000134.1 GCA_910586445.1 uncultured Eubacterium sp. | reverse complement strand
CTAAGTGGGGAGTGCAGATCGCGGGAATGATTTTTCAAACACGCTCTAGAGCGCGGCTGTGCTTATACTATTTTACGTACGGCCTCAAGCTGCCCGTCTGTAAGCTGTATCAGGATCGTATCCCCTCCACGCACCAGATCCGCCAGAATTATTTTTGCAGCCAGCGTCTCTACCGTCTTCTGCAGAAAACGCTTCAGCGGCCTGGCCCCATAGACCGGATCGTAGCCTTTTTCCACAATAAACTGCTCTGCCTGCGGGGTCAGCTCGACCGATAAGCCCCGGTCAGTCAGCCTTTTATTTAAATCCGCCATTAATAAATGAATAATATTTCCGATATTATCCGGCGTAAGCGGCTTAAACATAATGATCTCATCCAGGCGGTTTAAAAACTCCGGCCTGAAGCTGGCACGCAGCTCATTCATTACCGCTTTTTCGGCAGCTTCTACAATATCGCCTTTTTTGTTAATGCCTTCCAATAAATGTGCAGACCCGATATTGGATGTCATAATTAAAATCGTGTTTTTAAAATCCACTGTCCTTCCCTGTGAATCTGTAATACGCCCATCGTCCAATACCTGCAGCAGCACATTGAACACATCCGGGTGCGCCTTTTCCACTTCGTCAAAAAGCACGACAGAATACGGTTTCCTGCGGACTGCCTCTGTCAGCTGGCCTCCCTCTTCATAACCGACATATCCCGGAGGCGCTCCGATCAGGCGTGAGACAGAGTATTTCTCCATATATTCACTCATGTCAAGCCGCACCATATTGTTCGCATCGTCAAACAGGCTCTCTGCAAGTGCTTTTGCCAGCTCCGTCTTGCCCACGCCCGTAGGCCCCAGAAACAGAAAGGAACCGATCGGCTTGGACGGATCTTTTATGCCTGCCTTTGAACGTATGATCGCCTCCGTTACCTTGGTCACGCCTTCGTCCTGTCCGATGACTCTCCGGTGCAGTTCTTCATCTAAGTGAAGCGTTTTGCTGCGCTCTCCTTCTGTAAGCTTCGCGACCGGAATGCCCGTCCATCTCGAAATAATTCTGGCAATTTCTTCTTCGCTGACATTTTCATGCATCAATGAAAACTCTTCACTGCGCACCTTGTGTTCTTCCGCCTCCAGCTGCCTCTGGATCTGCGGCAGCCTGCCGTACTGCAGCTCGGCAGCCTTATTAAGGTCATACTCCTGCTGGGCCTGTGCAATCTTTTTTTTCACATTCTCAAGCTCCTCACGCAGGCCGTGCACCTTTTCAATCAGCGCTTTCTCATTATCCCACTGCGCCTTTTTTGTCTGAAATACGCTGTTTAACTCTGCAAGCTCCTTCTGCAGATGCTGGAGCCGCTCGCCGCTTAAATGGTCTGACTCTTTTTTCAGCGCCGTTTCCTCGATCTGAAGCTGCATAATACGCCGGTTCAGCTCATCCAGCTCTGCCGGCATGGAATCCAGCTCCGTCTTAATCAGCGCACACGCCTCATCGACCAAGTCAATCGCCTTATCCGGCAGGAAACGGTCAGAAATATAGCGGTTTGACAGCACCGCCGCGGACACCAGGGCACTGTCCGTAATCTTTACGCCGTGGAACACCTCATAGCGCTCTTTTAGTCCCCTTAAAATAGAAATCGTCTCTTCCACCGTCGGCTCGTCTACCATAACCGGCTGGAACCGGCGCTCCAATGCCGCGTCCTTTTCAATATACTCCCTGTATTCATCCAGCGTAGTCGCACCGATACAGTGCAGCTCGCCTCTGGCAAGCATCGGCTTTAGCATATTTCCGGCATCGAGTGCCCCGTCCGTCTTGCCCGCACCTACAATCGTATGCAGCTCGTCGATAAACAGGATAATCTGCCCCTCGCTCTTTCGCACTTCATCTAAGACCGCTTTCAGACGCTCTTCAAACTCACCGCGGTACTTTGCGCCCGCAACGAGCGCGCCCATATCAAGCGCAAACAGCTTTTTATCCTTTAACCCTTCCGGCACATCGCCCCTTACAATACGCTGCGCAAGCCCTTCTATGACTGCGGTTTTTCCGACACCAGGCTCACCGATCAGCACCGGATTGTTTTTCGTCTTGCGCGACAAAATCCTTACGACATTGCGGATCTCGCTGTCACGCCCGATCACCGGGTCTGACTTCTGCTCTCTGGCGCGTTCTACCATATCATGCCCGTATTTTTCCAGCGTATCATAGGTCGCCTCCGGGTTGTCTGATGTCACGCGCTGATTTCCCCGTACGGTAGAAAGCGCCTGTAAAAAACGCTCCCTTGTAATGCCGTATTCCTTAAAGATCTCCTTCACTGCCCGGTTTGGATATTTGAGCATGGAAAGAAACAAATGCTCCACAGATACATATTCATCACCCATCTGCCTTGCTTCATCCTCGGCGCTAATAAGCACCTGGTTTAAGTTCTTTCCTATATAAACCTGTCCGCCGGACACTTTTACCCGTGCCTCGAGATGGCGGAGGGCATTGTCCATAAAATGCTCTTTATTGATTTCCATTTTCTCAATCAGCTTTAAGATCAGGCCGTCATTCTGCTGCAGTAATGATACGAGAAGATGCTCCTGCTCTATTTCCTGATTGCCGTATTCATATGCTAACTTTTCACAGTCGTTGACTGCTTCGATTGATTTTTGTGTGAATTTTTGAATATTCATAGTCTGCCTCCTTCGAAAAAGTGAGCGTCTTTGTGATATCTGCTGTTGAAATGAAATATAGCACGTATTGTTAGCACTGTCAATAGGTGAGTGCTAATTTTCAGAAAATTCTTTTTCGAAGTGCGTCAAAGCCTTATTTTATGTACATTCCAGAGGTTTTCATACCAACCGCTTCGGCGTGTTGGTGGATTGTAGCGGTTGAGGTTGCCAAACTGTCAAACCGCTACTTTTTATGCTATTCCTAATTTCTCTTTAAGAAGCTGTATCCCCTCGACTACTGCATTTACACGTTGCGTTTCCATTGCATCTGCACATTTTTGTATATCTGCAATTTCAGTTGGCGACATTCTAAAGCCTGCTTTTTCAGTTCGGGGATTATCCGTTGGTCTACCCATTTTTTTCTTTTCTACGGTTCATCACCCCTTTATTCCTTGCCTTTTTGTCCAAT
>CAJUHV010000133.1 GCA_910586445.1 uncultured Eubacterium sp. | reverse complement strand
CCCATTGGCTAAAATCAATTAAATAATTCCGCAATACTTTTTCAGCTTCCACGCTAAAAAATTTTTGATTTTTCTCATATAAATTCTCCTTACTCAAATTTAATTATATTTGTAAGAATTACTATCAACAGCTATCTATATCGGAGTCTCATAACCACTATTCTCATCACTGCCGCCCGTACATGAAACGACTGCAATAAACAATGTCAACAGTAGTACCATCCCCTTTCTTTTGTAAAAAGGTCTTCATTACTTCAAATTTCATTAAGTTACACAAAGGTCTAATATTAATGCGGGCAAGGATTGTAAGTTACGGTACCCTTCAATTTCACTACTTTTACAATTACAGTAAGTTTAATTTTTTCATTAGGTTATATTAGTTTCTTCTAATATAACCTAATAAAAACTACATACCAGTTTGAAAAATTTGTCAAGCTCTATTTCTATTTGTGTAATTTGATTTTTTTATAAACAGATATCATTATCTTCCAGTCCTATCTGATATTTACATCTGTAAAGTACCGACAGAGCAGACAAAAGTTGCAGGCTGCCCCAGTTCATGGTAAAATAAGCGCATATAACAGCAGGGAGGCTAAAATGTCAGAAAAGAAAACTTATGAAGAACTGGAAGAACGCATCCAGGAACTGGAAATACAGCTGAAAGGCAGCAGTAACCGGGAATATAAGTCACGGCTGTTCGGCTTTCTGTTCGGACGTGAGGAAAATAAGCGCTGGACACTGTCACTTTACAACGCCATCCACGGCACGTCTTATGATGACATCTCTGCTGTCACCATCAATACGATTGAAGACGTGGTCTATATGGGCATGAAAAATGACCTTTCCATCCTTGTTTCGGAAATCGTAAGCCTTTACAGGACCTTAGAATTGTACGAACAGCAGAGCTCCTATAATCCAAACATGCCCGTCCGCGAATTTATGTATGCAGGAAAACTGTATGATAAATTTATCCATTCGGCAAGGCTCAACCGGTACGGCAAAAAACTCCTGCCGCTCCCTCTGCCAAAACTGGTTGTTTTTTACAATGGCACAGACGAAAAAGAAGATGAAACTACGCTGTTACTGAGCGATGCATTCAAAGAAGAAATCCGCCAGAATGTGCTGCACAAATACAGCGGAATGAATGAAAAGACGGACGAAAGCCGGATTCAATCAGAAATGGAAAAGATTTTCCGTGATGCTGATCCTGACATCGAAGTAAAAGTCAGGATGATAAATATCAACCACGGGCATAACAGGGAGATGCTTTCAAAGTGCAGGCCGCTTGGGGAATACGCATGGTTTGTGGCACAGGTCAGGAATAACCAGGCAGACGTCCGCACCGAAGAGGATAATGCCCAGACGGGAATCGGCAGTGCCATTGACAGGGCCATTGATGAAATGCCGGAAGACTTTGAAATCAAAAAATTTATAACAGCCAACAGGGCGGAGGTGAAAGATATGTGCCTGACAGAATATAATGAAGCAGAAGCTATGGATATGCTGAAAGAAGAGGGCCGGCAGGAAACAAGGCTTCTGGATATTAAAAACCTGATGGACAGCACTGGATGGACAGCCGAAAAAGCTATGGATACGCTTAAAATCCCAAAGGATCAGCGCATCTCTCTTTACGTGGATTTGTTCAGAAAGGAATAGTTCCAACTCCAAATAATCCAGTGAAAAAACTGCTGTAAAATCGTTCATATCTCACAGCAGTTTTTTCCGTTTCAATAACAATATGCTCATTTCCACACCCGCTGATTTGCCGTGTTTTGCGGCGTTTTGCGCGAGTTGTATTTTGCGGAAAGATTGTTAAAAATATCACAGGTTTGGCAAAATGGGGCAAAATGCAGCGTATTGAGGCCGTGGAACGTAGTAAAGGGCGGGGTGTTTACTACTCTAATATCCAAAAACATATAAACTACTAAATTATAATCTTCAATTTACACATATTTGTTTACAATTTTCAGCTTTGACTGACCTGCAAATATATTTGCGTCGTTTCTCGCATCCATTTTTTCAAACCTGCTAATAGCTCTCTGTTGTGATTGCGGATTCCAGTATATTTTCAGATTTGTTCTTGCCCTTGTTATAGCAGTATAAAAAATATTATGTGTAATCATTTCATCAATATCTTCTATAATTACTACTTTAACCGACTCATATTCTAACCCCTGAGCTTTATGAATCGAACAGCATAAGCAATCCGAAAATGAACTACAGCATCAATTTCTGTATCACAATCTTCATCAGAATCATGGCTCTTATTCACATAAAATCTAACAACAGACCGTTCCGAAGACCTGACATCCAATAGCTCTAAATCTAAATCAGATGTATCAAGTTCGCTAATCACTTTATTTATTTCAACAGAAAACCAGATACGTTCGCCATCTTCTTCTATTTCGATATCAGTAATCCTTCCTTTCAGGTTGTTATACAGTATAGGAGTAAATCTTTTAGAGATATACTTTAGAACTTTCAAACATCTCCTGTAGAATTAATCTCTTTTCATCACAATTAACTGCCTCTGGATTTTCACCCATCCAATAATTTACAAAATTTTTATATCCAGCAATTCCCTCTCTGGACAATTTAATCAATTCCTCTATTGTTTGCTTTGTATCTTCATAATGCTCCCTTATATACAAATATTTTTTCCCAAATCTGCTAATATCACGGAAATGATGCTTGCGATACAATTTTTGATTATGTATTTGAATCAAATCATCAATATTTCCCAAATGTTCTGTCTCTTCGCATTTTGTATAAAGATGTCCTTTACTGCTTGCATATCAGTACAGCAGCAGTCACTGCCGTGCTGAAAGCCGATACTCTGCCCGTACCGAACCGGTTAATGATCTTAGCTTAGCGCTGAACATGCCTGGAGCGTGTTTGAAAAATCATTCCTGTGATCTGCACTCCCCACTTTGCGGATAATTCATCCCAAATTTAATCAACATAGCCCGCTATGCCTCATAAATTTGGGATAAATTCTCCACTAAGTGTGAAGCACATCTCACAGAAAGCATTTTTCAAACACGCTCTAGTTCTCCTTCCAAAATTGTTAGTCTGATTGGTTTACTTTCCGTATGATACAATCTA
>CAJUHV010000132.1 GCA_910586445.1 uncultured Eubacterium sp. | reverse complement strand
AAACAGCTAATTCAACAGCAAGGGTATCATTTATAAAAGTTGTAAAGTCGTGTTTGTTATTCGAAAGCAAAGAAGAGCAATTGGCATTTAATCAGTCTACAGATATTAGCGGATGGGTAACAGACCCTATGGGGATTCATGCGGCAGGCTGGGGACTTACGCTTACACCAATGGATATGGCAAAAATCGGGCAGTTATATCTGAATGGCGGTATGTGGGAGGGAAAGCAGGTTATTTCCTCAAAATGGATAGAGGAAAGCACGAGAGAACACAGCCGATGGAAAAAAGAAAATCTGCCCTATGGATACCTTTGGTGGGTAAATGAGGATGGTTATGCAGCGATGGGGGATGGCGGCAATATCATTTATGTAAACACAAAGAAAAAGCTGGTGATTTCTCTTGCGGCTCTCTTTGTACCCAAAGCAGGGGATAGAATAGAGCTGATTAAGAAATTCATCGAGCCTGTTTTATGAGCTGAACATAATTTCATTATCAGTTGACTTTATTGCAAAGACGATTTATAGTGTCATCTACCAAGGAAAAAGGGATTGACTCTCGTATTATGTGAGGGTTTACACTTAAAGTCAGGAGGTGGTTTCTTTGCTGAAAATAGGAGAGTTTTCAGTTTTGTCACAAATCAGTATTCATATGCTCCGGCACTACAATGATATTGGCTTGCTGATTCCTGAACATGTGGATGATTTTACAGGATATAGATACTACAGTGAGCGTCAGCTTCCGATAGCCAACAAGATACAAGCGCTAAAAAGCATGGGGCTGAGTTTGGCTTTAATCAAGGAGATATTGGCTAAGTACACAAGCAATGAACAATTGAAAAATTATCTTGAACTCCATGCAGTGGAACAGCGGGAAAAAATAGTGAATTTGCAGAAACAATTGAATCTGATTGAAACGACCATAGTGAATCTGGGCCATATTTCTGATATCCCTTTGTATAGTGTGGCACTTAAAAAATTTCCTGCCCACTATGTGATTAGTATAAGGGGGAGAATAGAAACTCCAGGGAATGAAGCTGTTCTCTGGGAAAAGCTGGCAAAGGAGAGGGAATCACAAAAAATACAATTTGCAAATCCGCCTTTGAATATAGCAGTGTTCCATGATGAAGGATTCAAAGAATATGATTTAGATGTGGAGATACAGCAGGCGGTAGTTGGCAGGTATGATGACACAGAAACAATGAAATTTAAGAAAATCGAAGAAATAACAGCAGCAACACTTACGTTTAAAGGGCAGTATGGCTTGCTGCCAGAGGCAAATGAGGAAATCATACGGTGGATTACTGATAATCACTATAGGCTTGATGGGAAACGTTTCAACATATACCATGTATCCCCGGAAACGGAACAATCAGTAGAAGATATGGTTACAGAGGTGTGTTTTCCTGTAAAACCGCTATGAAAGAAGATGCTACAATTTAGCGGCATCTTTTTTTCATGATATTACTTGACTCTCGGACAATGCAAGGGTTTAAACTTAAGCGGAGCAAAGGAGGAAAGCGTATGAAGCGATTAGAATTGCCGCATCAGTTGGCGGATTATTTATGTCCGGTGAATGGGCTGTGTGATGTTTATGAATGGAAAACAGGAAAACGGATACCGGAAGAACTGATTTTCTATTCCGAGGCCGGCTTTCAGATGATTTCCCAGAAGAAAGCAGCAGTGCCTAAAATGATTTTTATGGGGCAGGGAAGCATTGGAAAGCGGGAATATGAATTTTGGAAAGGAATCATCGGATATGAGGTGATAGCAGGTGAAGGAAAATGTTTTCGGACAACTTGGAAAAACGTCAGGGAGTTATTGGACAAAGATATACCGGTCATATTATTTGGCTTGGATATGTTTCATCTGCCTTATCAGAGTAAGTTCTATCATAGGCAGCATATTCCGGGGCATGTTGTTCTCATGATAGGTTATGATGAGACAAATGTATATGTTCATGATAATTCCAAAGCGGAAATGCAGACTATCCCGATTGCGGAACTGGAACTGGCATGGGCAGAAGACTATATAGGGATAAGCAAGAAAAATGCGTATTTTGGGATTGATATGAGGTCTCCGGAAACAGATACAGCGTGGATTGTACAAAAAGGGATAGGGAAAAATGCAGAAACCTATTTATCTTCACCATTAAGTTTTGTAGGACAGAGAGGGCTTGACAGATTCATCGGGGAATTCCCGGAATGGAAAAACTTATTTCCTGAAGAAGAATTACTGAAAATATATTTTCACTTTATTGAATACACGGGAAGCATTCTCCCAGAGCTTCCCTATGAAATTAGTGGGCGAAGATCGGGAATTATCAATCCTCATAGGGCATCCAGGGATAAATTTGCACAGGCGCTTGTGAGGTATAAGGATTCCCTTGGGGAAGAAGCCTGGGAAGAGGCGGCTCATCATTTTCAGAAGAGTGGGGAAATTATTGAAAAGATCGTAGATGGTTTTCTTGAAGATGTGGCAGGGCATTCTTTCAGGCATACTGAAAAATATATTCCCCTATTCCAGGCACTAAGAAAACATGAAGAAGATGCATTCCGTAGAATTCTGAATACACAGAACTGATTAAAATTATATATTTGCCAGGGCATTTCCTTACTTCAGAGAATCCGGCAGAGGAGGTGAGTGATATGGGAAAACTGATAGTTCTTTCTTTGGATGAATCGGAAAGAAACATATATGATAAAATACTGGAAATTGTTAATGAAGCTGATATCAGCATAGAAAGAGAAGTGGATGCGAATCTGGGTGAAATACAAATTGGCGAATTGAACATTATACCGGAGCAGCACAAGGTTTTAAGGCAGGGCAAGGAAATCAATCTGACAAACATCGAATTTCGTATTCTGTATATGCTGGCAATTCATAAAGGGATAGCGCTTTCTAAAGAAAAGATTTATAATTATGTTTGGAATGGGGAGTATCTTCAGGATGACAGCAATATTACTTCCCATATCCGTCGGCTTCGGAAGAAAATAGAGAGTGATCCAAGCCAACCGGAATATATCCAGACAGTGAGAGGGGTTGGCTATAAAATAAATAGTGTGAAAAGGGAATGAGTGGTGTTCTTATGTATTGGGAACACTGCTCATTCCCTTTTTTATGGTAAGCTTGATTTTTAGGTGGTGTAATATCGTAAGCGATGAATAACCTGCCGTCCCACAAGAACAGGATTTTGCCCTATAAT
>CAJUHV010000131.1 GCA_910586445.1 uncultured Eubacterium sp. | reverse complement strand
ATAAAGCCATGCCGCACATCATTCAAATCAACTACTGCAAAGCCGGGCAGATTGTGTGGGAAATGAAAAGCCAAAACCGCATTTATCTAAATCCGGGTGACTTTTCCCTTCATACCATGAAAGCGTGTACAGATTCTGTACTTACCTTTCCAAAAGACATATATGAAGGGCTTTCCATCTGCATTGATTTACAGGAAGTATCCGATAATCCGCCTGAATTATTAAACGGCAGCAATCTCTTCGAAACGATATTGCCAAAAATATTTCGCGAGAATGACGCTCCTGTTTTTCTTGCCGGAAATGAACAGACAGAAAACATTTTTTCAGCCTTTTTTAACCAGCCGGAAGAATTAAAACTGCCTTATCAGAAAATAAAGACAATAGAGCTGCTTCTTTATCTTGGCAAAACAGAACCTGCCTCCAGCCAGCAGTTATCCGAATATAAAACTGAGCAGATCTGCGTTGTCCGGGAAATCCACGACCAGCTGACCCGGCATATGGAGCAGCGGGTCACGATAGAAGAACTATCCAGAAAATATCTGATTAACCCGACCACTTTAAAAACCGCCTTCAAGTCCATTTATGGGACTTCGATTGCCGCCCACATCAAGGAGCACCGCATGGAGCAGGCCGCAAAAATGCTGAAAGAAACGGATGAAAGCATTGCGGAGATTGCGCGGGCAGTCGGCTATGACAGCCAGAGCAAATTTACCGCAGCATTTAAGGCATATTTTAAAGTCCTGCCAAAAGAATACCGCAAAAAATTCCCATCTTGACAATTAGTACGGTAATGGACTATAACGCAGTTGGTACAGAACTGTACTAATTGCAACCAAATATAGATTTGAGGAGGCAGGCTATGATAAGCAACGCCATTCTTATGGAACAGCTAAACCAATATTACGACGCATGGCTGCAGTATAACAATGTATATGAAGAATGGGTAAAAGCTCACGGGCTGTCCGTCAACTGCCTGTTAGTATTGTGTGCAATCTGTGATAGCGGGGACGGCTGCACACAGAAAAGAATCAGCCAGAAGTGGCTCATACCCAAGCAGACAATCAACATGGTTTTCAAAGATTTGCAGCGCAAAGGGTTCGTAGAACTTTCCCCGCTGCCAGAGGATAAGAGAAACAAAACAATACGTTTTACTGAGGAAGGAAAAGAATACGCAGATACTATTGTGAACGCACTGCGGAAGGCAGAACTGTCTGTTATAGAGGAAATCGGCGTGGAACGTATGCAGCTGCTAAATGATAGTATGGCTTTATTTGCAAAGCTTTTCCACAAAGCAGGAAGCATAAATGACAATGAAACAAACCCGTGATATCAGAATTTTCTTTCAATACGTCATCCCGTCCGTATTGTCTTTTGCCCTGTCGGGAGTCTACGCGATTGTGGATGGATTTTTTATCGGAAACAGCATAGGTGATCTGGGGCTTTCAGCCATCAATATCGCTTATCCGGTCGTTGGCGTAATCCAGGCGCTCGGCACAGGAATCGGAATGGGCGGTGCGGTTTATTATTCCATTTATAAGGCAGAGAAAAAAGAAGAACAGGCAAAAAATTTTATAGCCGGCGCGTTGTGGGTGCTGATCATTTCAAGCGTCCTTACGACAATCCTGACTTTCCTCTTGAATGGCACGCTGTTAAGATTATTAGGCGCAGGCGGCGAACTGCTTGCATTGGGAGAAGTATATATCGCTGTTATCGCTCTGGGAGCTTCTACGCAGGTGATTGGCACAGGGCTGGTGCCTTTTATCCGCAATCAGGGCGGCTCCTTCTACGCAATGGTTTCCATGACTGCAGGTTTTGTCACCAATATCTTTTTGGATTACCTGTTCGTATGGATATTAGGACAGGGAGTTTCAGGTGCGGCATGGGCTACGGTCATCGGACAGGGTGTTACCATGCTGACTGCGCTAGAGCGTGTTTGAAAAATGCTTTCCGTGAGATGTGCTTCACACTTTGTGGAGAATTTATCCCAAATTTATGAGGCATAGCGGGCTATGTTGATTAAATTTGGGATGAATTATCCGCGAAGTGGGGAGTGCAGATCGCGGGAATGAATTTTCAAACACGCTCTAGAGCGTGTTTGAAAAATGCTTTCTGTCAAATGTGCGTCACAATTTGTGGGAGATTTGACCCGAATGAGGGAGGCGTAGTGGGCTACGTTGACCGAATGAGGGCCAAATATACCGCAAAGTGGGGCGTGCAGTTGGCAGGAATGATTTTCCAAACACGCTCTAGCCTGGCTGCTGCGCAAAAAGCAGTTTACGCTGAGCATTCCTTTTTCTAAATTTGGAACGGTGGCTGCGTCCATACTGAAAATCGGGATTGCCCCCCTTTGGGCTTACGATGTCCCCTAACATTTCGCTGACTATCATAAACCGTTTCTCCGTGTCCTATGGCGGAGAACAGGCAGTCGCTGTTTATGCCTGTATCGCTTATGCGATCTGTATTGTTTATCTGATATTACAGGGAGTAGGCGACGGAAGCCAGCCCCTGCTCAGCCAGTATTATGGCGAAGGAAATTATGACAAGCTGAAAAGTACAAGAAAACTGGCGTATGTGTTTGCTTTGTTCCTGTCCCTGGTCAGCTGTATCATCATGTACCTGACAAAGGGAAGCCTCGGCGCATTATTCGGGGCATCGAATGTTGTGAATGCGGAAATTGCCAAAATAATGCCTGTCTTTTTGATTTCCGTGCCCTTTGTTGCGGTTCTCCGTATCACAACCGCAAGTTTTTACGCGACAGAAAAAAGTGTGTTTTCCTATGTTTTGACTTTTATGGAACCACTTCTTATGTTTGTGCTTATGCTTATTCTGCCGCCTTTGTTCGGCGGGCAGGTCATGATCTGGTGGAGCACTGTTTTTGCACGGATTCTATCGGCGGTGTCAGCAGTTCTCCTAAAGCAGTATGCGGATAAAAGGGAATAGCTGTCATCTGTTTTTCTCAATATCCTGCCAATTAGCGTTGCGCAGGATTTCTGCATTTTCGCCAGTAAGTGCTTTACCGGCTTCTTCATCTCCCTGCAGCTGGTAAAGCATCCACGCCGTCATATAGCCGTCAGTCTTCATCTGCATTTCCTCATGCTCTGCTCCTGCAACCCTTGCACGGAGTTTAAATACATTATCTGGCATGGCATTGTAATTCTCAATCAGCGATGAAAGCGGAGCGACGCCAAGCCACTCTGTGGCCGCGTCCGTTGCACCGGTATCGTCAGATGTTCCGGCAGCGGCAGTCATAAACCACGGAATAG
>CAJUHV010000130.1 GCA_910586445.1 uncultured Eubacterium sp. | reverse complement strand
CCTTATGCCGACATTTTTTTAATGCCGATATGTTCATAAAAGCCGAATTATTGCTGATATTTCTTTAAAAGTATCGGCATTAATCTTTATTATGGAGATGTGACAATTAATTCCATAGTAAGGAGGTTTTTATGATTCAAAAAGAATGGGATATGCAATTCCTCAGCGATGCTTTTCTGCAGTCAGTCAGGAGATACGGCATCAAGGAAGTAAGTATGGGACAGTATGAAGTCGTCTGTAAGAAGATAGTCCATTTTTCATCAGAGCATGGTTTTAGCGCCTACTATATGGGGCTTAAAACTGATTACGACGCATTTATCGACGCAAAAGTTCATGATAAATCCATCTGTTATGAGTATGGCAGATTTCAGCATCGTGTTATCAGGATGATGGCATCTCTTGCTGAAACAGGGAAAACAGATTTTTCCGGCTGCTTTAACCCGCCCAAAAGGTATACGGTTTCTGACCAGTCTGAGAAGCTTATTGAAAAAGTCCTTGATTACCACTCACTAAGAGGTGAATCAAAAACAGAGATGTCCACGGTAATGAGGCATTTCTTTAAATATGCTGAGGATAAGTCCGGGACCGCTGATGTGGAAGTAACAGATGATCTTCTGATGGATTTCTTTACGAAAGAGCTTCCCAAAACCAATAAAGGCAGCATGGGAAGATCATTACGGGCAGTCAGGTATCTTTCAGCGTATCTGAAAAATAACGGCAATGCAGAGCTTTTGCTTGATTTCACACAGTTAACTGCAAGAGGTCATCATGTAAGGGTGATACCGCCATACTCCCAGAAGGAAATCAACAGGGCGGTATCTTCCATAGATATCACAACACCTGAAGGGCTCCGTGATTATGCAATCATGCTTCTGGCTTTTGATACCGGACTCAGAAGCGTGGACATACGCACACTATGTCTGGGGGATATCGACTGGAATAAAGGTCTGCTGTATCTGGCACAATCAAAAACCGGTGCCCCGCTGATACTTCCGTTAAGCGGCCGGGTGATGAATGCCATCGCAGACTATATACTTACAGGGCGTCCTGAATGCAGCCATGATGAAATATTTTTGACTGTAAAGGGCCCTGTAAGGCCAATGAACAAAAGACATGGCGCATTTTCGAGCCTTTGCGACAAATATTTTAATGCGGCGGATGTTGATAAGATTCCGGGGCGGAGTTTCCACAGCCTGAGAAGGTCTTTTGCCACTGAACTGTCTGAAGCAGGGGTTCCGCTTGAGACCATTTCACAGATGCTTGGCCACAAAAGTATAGGGGAGGATAAACCATATCTTTCCTATAACAGGGAGCAGATAGCGTTCTGCGCAATCGGTTTTGATGAAATACCCGTCACACACGGGATATATGCAGGAGGTGGCCGAAATGACAATAAATGACTACCTGAAAGATTATCTCGATAAGATGATGGAATTCCGTGAAGCGGCAGGATACGCTACTGCTACGTATAAAATCACACTTATGCCGTTTATTGATTTCTGCTGCTCTAATTATAAAGATGCCAGTGTGCTGACATCAGATATGCTGGATGAATGGCTGACCCATAAAAAAAGATACACCCTGAATACACAGGCAGTATTTATCGCCTGTCTGCGCCAGTACTGCAGGTATATTAATTTTCTGGGGCGGAAAGCATATATTCCGGATGAGGATTACACACTGAATCGTATTGCATATGAACCATACATATTTACAGATACTGAGCTGTGGGCTTTATTTTGTGCCATTGATGGATACGGACCGTCTACAAACAATAAAAAATATAGGCCTGAACTTGTCACAGCTCCTATGTTCCGGATGATGTACTGCTGCGGCATGAGGCCTTCCGAACCATTACGCCTCAGGTGCAGTGATATAAATCTTGATGCCGGAGATATCTACATAAGAGAAACTAAGAAACATAAGGACCGCCATATCATCATGTCCCGGGATATGCTTCACCTGTGCAGGGAATACGATGAACTGACAGGTAAACGTACATGGTTTTTTGAGTACGGAAACAAACCGTATGACAGAAGGTGGATGACAGCGCAGTTTGGGCACTGCTGGAAACGCAGCGGGCTTGGGACTTGCAGAAAACCCAGGCCATATGATCTGCGGCATGCTTTTGCGACAAGGAATCTGATCAAATGGATTGACAATGGACTGGATATAAATAATCTTCTCCCATATCTGAGCGCATATATGGGACATTCGGAGCTTAACAGCACTTTTTATTACATCCATCTTCTCCCGGAAAGAATACGGAATTCAGCGGGTGTGGACTGGAAACAGTTTTCTTCCATCTATGTGAAAGAAGGTGGCAGTATTGAAGATTAAAGATCCTGAGCTTTACAGACTGATGAAAAATTTCCTTACCAGCTACCTTCCTGATACGAAACAGAAAAGCGCTCATACGATCCTTGCATACAGGGATGCCCTTAACCTGTATATGGATTTTCTGGACAGTGTAAAATCAATAAAACTTAAGAATGTCTGCATTTCAGACTTTAATCAGGAGAACATATCTTCCTTTCTCAGATGGCTGCACGAAGAACGCGGCAATGAAAGCACCACAATCAACCAAAGACTTTCGCATATAAAGGGTTTCTGCAAATATGTTCAAAAGAAGGATATCCTGTCTTTTAAGGCTTACAGCGAAATATGCGGAATTGCAGGATACAAAGATGAAAGAGTAAAGGATTTTATATGGCTTGCGGTTGAAGATGTAAAACTCGTGCTCAAACAGCCTGACATAAATAAAAAGACCGGCATAAGAGACCGCTTCTTTATTGCCCTGATGTATGAGAGCGGATGCCGGGATGATGAAATACTGCACATGAAACTTAAAAATATAGTCATAAATAAAGCAGGCGAACCCGATGTCCACATATTTGGGAAAGGAAACAAACACAGGTGCACGCCGCTTTCAAAAGATATCATACCATATTTTAATGAGTATTGCAGACTATACCATCCAGATACTGAAAAAAATAGTGATGAGTTATTGTTTTATACACTCAGGAAGGGGATAAAATGCCAGATGTCCCAGGATAATGTCCAGCGTTTTATGAAAACATATGAGAAGAAAGCCCAGGAAATCAATGCGTATATTCCACATCTCCATCCACATTTATGGAGAAGAACGCGGGCCATGCATCTTTATCTAGCAGGAGTTCCATTACCGCTTGTGTCGGAATGGCTTGGGCATTCAAACATGGAAACAACCCAGATTTATGCAAGGGCAACTGACGAAATGAAACGGCAGGCGCAAAGAAAACTCGGTGAAAAGGAAGAATCCGTATTTAAAGATGATACTGCATTCAAATATGCAGATAATGAAGCTGTACTCAAGAAACTGGCGGGGCTTAAATAATTAATGCCGATATATGCTGTGGTGGGGATGCATTGCTACAGCATATATCTAAAAATATCGGTATTAAAAAAATGTCGGCATAAGGG
>CAJUHV010000129.1 GCA_910586445.1 uncultured Eubacterium sp. | reverse complement strand
AACAAAAAGAATCCCGTATTCATGCGGGTTCGGGCGTTTCGCAAACGCCTAAAAATGGTAAAGAGCAAAAGGAGAAACAAAAATGAAATATTGTCCAAGAGTATATGACTATCTGTATCTGGATGATCCGGAAGGTAAGATCTGGCTGTGTCCATGGATGCAGCAGCATGAGGGTGTCATTGGAAATTTATTAGAGAGCGATATTGAATCCTGTTACAATTCGGAACATGCTGCAAAGCTGCGGGAATCGGTCAAAGACCAGTCCTTTCGTTTTTGCAGGAATGAGGCATGTCCACATCTGCAAAATAACGATTTAGAAGATATAACACTTGAGGAATATGAGCGCAGGGAGAAGGAGGTATATTTTCCGACTGACATCAGTATGGCATATGATTTAATCTGCAATCAGCACTGTGAAACGTGCCGAAAACAAGTATATTCGCCTCCAAAAAACTATGCAGAGAAAATGAGTGCGATTCAAGAAAAAATTGCCCCTTATCTGGATCATGCTGCTTTTATCAGCGGCTCCGGCCATGGAGATCCATTTGCGTCAAAATACATGATGAAGGTTTTAGAAAACCTGCATCCGGCAAATCCGAATGTAAAAATCCTGTTAGAAACAAACGGTGTGTTTTTTGACGAAGAACATTGGCAGCGGATTCAGCATCTGAAGGATTTTTATCTGGAGATTGTGGTAACAATCAACAGTTTTGATAAATTTACCTATGAGCATGTTTCACGCGGCGGGCTGTATGAGAAACTTATGCACAATCTCGATTTTATGTCCCAGCTCCGCAAAAAAAATTATATTAATGTGCTTACACAAAGTATGGTTATTCAGGATCGAAATTTTAGGGAAATTCCTTCGTTTATAGAAAGGAGTTTCCGCGATTACTGTTTTGACAGTGTGGTTTTGAAGCCGGTTTATCAATGGGGGACTATGGACGAGGATGTGTATTGGTTCAAGGATGTGCTGAATCCCATGCATCCGTATCATGAGGAATATTTGGAAATTTTAAAGCATCCGGCATTACAGGATCCCCGCGTTTATAATTTTGGCGGAGAAACCTCCCACGAAGCCCGCCCATTTCCCGGCAGCGGTGCACAGCTGCAGAAGACTGCTGCGCAGGATCAATGTATTGCGGAAAAAGAAAGGCTGATTGCTAAGCTGCAGGAGGAGCTTCGATGCTGTCAGGAACGAAGCAATCATGCTGAAGCGGCCATGAATGATCAGGAACGCCGGATCAGAGAGCTTAAGACAAGGATTGAGACGGAGTTATGGGATTTGGATAAACGGTTTACAGATATACAGAATTCAATCTCCTTTCGAATCGGGAGGGCTGTAACCTGTCTGCCGCGCAAGATTCGGGATGCCGGGAGAAAATAAATGCTGTCTTCTAGAGCGTGTCTTAAAAATCATTCCCGCGATCTGCACTCCCCACTTAGCGGAGAATTTATCCCAAATTTAATCAACATAGCCCGCTATGCCTCATAAATTTGGGATAAATTCTCCACCAAGTGTGAAGCACATCTCACAGAAAGCATTTTTAAGACACGCTCTAGGGATACGGATCAGACTATGGATATGGAGGAGGAAAATTAGGTGAAGCAGTTTTTGAAAAACGTGCGTAAGAGATGGCATGGGGACATTGCCGGATGGAATGCAGAGCTGAAAGAGGAGATTATTGGAGAAATTACTCGCTGCACGGAGAAACTGGAATATGCCCAGAAATATGCGGGGGGGGGTATAAAGCAAGAATGCCATGCCGATTCAGTTTATGAACAGTTGTCACGCATATACAATGCGTTACAGGATGATTTGTCAAGAAAGATATTTATGGGCCGGATTGAATATTCGATTACACATGTTTTAACTGGAGTTTATCGAGCTATGCTGTGTGATGAAAATGTCAGGTGGAGAACTACGAAAAAGACAACATATGCGGAAGAATATTATGGCCTGCCGGCATTATGGGAGCTGCTTAAAGAAAACTATCCTGTACAAAAACATGAAATATATCTTTTGGGATTCGATGATCCCTGGAATGAATACAACTGGGTTGTAGAAAGATTTTTTCAAGCGTTACCTGGATTAGGTATTAAGGTCAGCGGGTGTGTAATGCCGACTCAAATTCCTCAGATGAGAGAATTTCAAGGGTTTCCTTGTATTTCTGAAAAAAAGTTTTTAGAAAATATAAATGAGAATACGCGAATTATCATCGGTTTTCCCGGATGGATGAGGGAACAGCTTAAAGATGTTGTAGAACGGTATATAGAATATAAAGACATTCTTTTTCCAATAGCAGATACAATAAGACCGCAATATATTGAGCCTGAGTTATTCCGGCTTACAGAAGATGAAATTTTTGTGGATGTAGGTGTATTTGACCTACAGGACAGCATTAATTTTGCAAAATGGGCGAGGCAAAAATATAAAAAGATATATGCATTTGAACCAGACCCGAAATGCTATCAAAGGTCTATAAAACGACTTGGCGAGATGGATCATGTGTTTCGTGATAAGATGGAATTGATCAACAAAGGCTTGGGCACAGAAAATAGTATACTGGAGTTTCCGGCAGAGTATAAGTGGTCGGGTGCCAAGGTTGAAAAAACGATTTCTGTAGAAGTTGTTTCGCTGGATTCTTTTTTAGACGGCAGACCAGTTACATTTGTAAAGATGGATGTGGAGGGTGCGGAAATGAGTGTGCTGGCAGGGATGAGGAAGACGATACTTCGTTACAAACCTAAGCTGGCAGTATGCATTTACCACAAACATGAAGATGTTTTTGAGATTTCCTCGTTCCTGCTGGATCTGGTGCCTGAATATAAATTTTATCTCCGGCATTATAATTCGAATGAGATAGAGGAAGTGCTTTTTTGCACGGTTTAAACACTCAGCTTTCAGTAAAATATTTTTGTTAAATATTGGGGAGTTAGGTTGATCAGGAATTACTTTGACAATGATTAGGCTGTGTGCTCAAGGCTCCACTTATTAATGCTTGAAAAGACAGTCGGCACATGTTATGCCTGCGAACAAAAAGTTTTCCAAACGAATTGGCGTTCGCGGGTATATTCCGAAAAGCGGAGGAATTGATACTGTTTCCTCATCCGTACTCTATAGTGTACCTGCATAAGATTGGCAGTGGGGCAGATGGGATTATGTCTGAAATAAAAAATCTGGTGAATGCAACCCTCTCATAAAGAATGACATTACACGCAGGACATAGCATCCCTGTTGCCTCCGACAAAGCTGTTACAAGACGGAGGAAATGATAATGAACAATTATGAAATTCCCGCTATCGGATTTTCGGAAGCAGCTGCCAGAAATTTGGGCAAGTATGGCCGCATGAGAAAGCAGTACCTCCAGGCGCACAGGACGGGGCTTTACAACAGCCAACAGCCTGCTGCTGTCTGGGACACTGTATACACACCTGCTGGAAATCGACCAGACAGCCCGCAAACGCTTGGAACTGATATGGGACCGAGATTAGGCGAGGGCCGTACCTGCTCTTTTGCGGGTACGGCTCAAAATTTTGGATAAATCCTTTATCCCAATTATGATACACCTGTTTTTTGAAAGTAGCTTGTCCTTGTTTTCTGGCAATAG
>CAJUHV010000128.1 GCA_910586445.1 uncultured Eubacterium sp. | reverse complement strand
AAAAAGGGAGCGAGAAAATCTATATCCAGGTCAGTGACAATATTTCGGATCAGAAGACTCTTGAAAGAGATTGTTTGCCATTACTGCAAATTCGAGATGCTTATCCCAAAAAGATCATTGCCAGGACCAGGCACCCGAAATATGGTTATGAGGGTGTTGAGATTTACAATATAGTTGATTGGCTGCTGCAGGAAGAGGAAAATGGTGCGCAATAAACATAACATGCTCTAGAGCGTGTTTGAAAAATGCTTTCTGTGAGATGTGCTTCACACTTAGTGGAGAATTTATCCCAAATTTATGAGGCATAGCGGGCTATGTTGATTAAATTTGGGATGAATTATCCGCAAAGCGGGGAGTGCAGATCACAGGAATGATTTTTCAAACACGCTCCAGGGATCATTAAGGATCTGTTTTGGCAGATGACGGCGTTTCTTTCCATTATCCATGAAAGTGCGGATATTTTATATTATGATAATGGTTATCCTTATATCCATGATATACTTACAAATAATACAGACAATACAATTACTGAAACGGAATATTGGATGCTTGCTTATGATATGAACGGTATGCCTTTGAAATTGTATTGGAATTTTTGAGACAGCAGCGCAGAATGTAGTTATGCTTATGCTGTTAGAACAGACAATGTAAATATTTTGCCCTGCCAAACAGAAAACTATAATGTAGGCTGGTCATTATATGACGGAGAAAAAATGGCAGATTATCCTCAGGCTGGAAACGGAGAAGCTGATCAAGCAGCATATTCGCTGTTTTGTTTAAAAGAAGTAGTTTTTGAGAATGGTTCTGTATGGAGTAACCGAGACTATGATCATTTTTCAAGACTTATGCAGGCAGGCAAATAGACGTTCATACTTTACAGAACTATTATCCATACACATATCATTTGCAGACAGATAAAGATTTATAATGTTCCGAATTTAAGAAAGGGAAAATAAATCTAACATACATAATTAAGAGGAAAAGAAAAACGGAATATTGTTTGAATTTGGGCAGCGGTTATCCAATTTACTACTTCTTTTTTACCATTGAGAGGGAAAAACCTAAAAGGTTATGAGGGTATATAAGAACTTCTAGAGATAATCTAAATTCACCAATAATTTTATAGAGAAAAATTTATAGAGAAATTTTTATTGCATATACTTTCTTTGAGCGTAAATGGTTCACAAAGGAACAAAGTGTGTTATAATAAAAAACACACATGTGCAGATTTTGGAAGTATTTATGGGAGGAATGATTACGAATGAAGAAAAATTTTATTCAAAAAATTGCATGTTTTACTGCGGTGGTTGTCTTTTCCAATATATTACCGGCAGGAAATGTAACGCTCGCAGCTGCCGGAGGGCAGATGCAGATGATGAACCAGAAAGATTCCACAGGAAGCAGTCAAGACCAGCCGTATTATCCGGCAGAATCTGACACAGCATCCGATCCGGGTCAGGCAGAAAATCCGGCGAAACCAGATCCATCAGGTAATCTAGCGCAGCCGGACAAAGCAGCCGCTCTGGGACAATCAGACAAAGCAGCCGGAGCAGATCAGTCAGATTCAGACCCGATAACCGAGATCGGCCAGACAGGTGATTCAGCACAGCCGGATCAAACAGGCAGTAAGGAGCAGACAGACCAGACGGATGATCCAACGAAGCCAGACCAGACAGCCGGAACAGACCAGACAGACGATCCGGTGAAGTCAGACCAGACAGCAGATCCAGACCAGACGGATGAGTCGGAAAAGCCGCAGAAGCCGGAAAAACCAAAAGCACCGAAGCTGAAAAAGCCGGTATTAGAAGCGGCTTCTAAGCCGAACGGCGCAATCAAGCTCAAATGGAAAAAGGTCAAGGGAGCTGCTGAATATGTGGTTTTACGCAGCACAGAAAAAGACAGCGGATTCCACAGTATTTATAAGACAAAGAAGGGTACTGTCAGCTATATGGATACCGGGCGTGCTCCGGGCAAGGTATATTATTACCGTCTTGCCGCATTTTCCGAGGGACGCAAAAGCCGTGCCGACAGCAGAGTGGTATCCGGGCGCTCGTTAGAACAGGTGAAGCTGACCGGGATCTCCAATGTTTCCGGTTCCAGAAATCTTGTAATCCAATGGGAGTCTGTTGCAGGAGCTGACCATTATCAGATTGTGCGCAAAAATGCAGCAACAGGCAAGTATGAAAAAGCAGGCAGCGTAAAAGGAAACAAAGTAACTTTTACAGACAAAAACCGTGTCGGAGGAACCGTCTATACGTATTGTGTCTATGCGGCAGATGCCTTTGGCGGAAGGGGAAATTACAGCGAGGCGCAGAGCCAGATGGCCATTGATCAGAATAAGAAAATGATTGCGCTTACTTATGACGACGGGCCGTCAGCATTTACGCCTATTGTATTGGATGCACTTGCGAAACACGGAGGACATGCCACATTTTTTGTTGTCGGAAATAAGGTGAACCAGTATGCCGGCAGTGTCAGGCGCGCAGTATCGATGGGATGCGAGATCGGCAATCACACGTATGACCACAGTAATTTGAAAAACCTGAGCACCGTACAGGTTCAGTCTGTATTAAACCAGACGAATCAGGCAGTAAAAAATCAGTCAGGATTTCATATAAGGCTGGTACGTCCGCCATACGGCAGCTACAATTCAGCGGTCAGTGCGGCAGCAGGCATGCCGATTATAATGTGGTCAATTGATACGCTTGACTGGAAGACCAGAAGCACCTCGGCAACGATACAGTGCGTGCAGCAGAAGGCTTACGATGGTGCTGTTGTACTGATGCACGACCTGCACCGGCCTACGGCACTGGCAGCGGATGCGATTGTAAAATCTTTAAAGAACGCAGGCTATCAGCTGGTAACGATCAGTGAGCTGGCAGCTTACCGCGGCGGGCTGAAGAATGGAACAGCCTATAGCCAGTTTCGTATATAAAGAAATGCCCCGCAGTAAGCTGTGGGGCGTTTTATGCAAAGGTATAACGGGTTATGTGGACTAAATTTGAGATGAATATGCCGCAGCATCTTGTACATTAGTAGTCAAAGAAGCTTGAGGTGGGGAGTGCAGATGGAGGGAATGAATTGAAGGAAATGTATTGGTTCAGTATATTTACGATACTAAACTATTTAAGATAGAACGGAGTATATCATGAGTCAAATAGAATATTCTGCATTGAATTATTTTCATTTACCTATGTCAGATGAGTGCCTATGCCTCGGCTTATTATTTCATAATATTACGACAGGTCAACGTGATTTTAGATATATTTCTAATTTTAAAAGGTTTCAAGCATTTGATGATGAGGCAGATGTTAACTTTGTAAGAGCATATCTTAGAGGAATCAAAGAGGATATTGAGGATTCCGCATTTAATGATAATAAAACCTTTGATCTGCAGTCGTATATAAAAGTATATGCGAACGAGTTTAGATTTTCAACCGTTAAAAAATTATCTGTCGAAGAAAACGAAGATTATGCAGAAAATCTTACCCAAATTTATTTATAATATGATTTAGCAAAGTCGCAGCGGTTAAATGGTAATGAAGAAAAGAAACTAATCAAACGTGTGCTTGAATCAAATAACTTAGATTATTCAAATGGAAAAATATCAGGTGAGTTTAAAGACGAAATGAGAGTATGAAAGTTTTTCTGTAAATAGTGTTTTTAAAGGTCTTCTATGATAAA
>CAJUHV010000127.1 GCA_910586445.1 uncultured Eubacterium sp. | reverse complement strand
TGCAGGACAGGTTGATTGCGTTACACCACCTCGATGTGCCTTGGCGTCCGTCTGAGGAGGAACGTGCCGGACGGTACATTGAAAAACAAGGGCATTTCGCTGTTCAGTGATGATAATCATAAATAATGCTGTAAAAAATATAATAGATATAATCTGTATAGTATGTTATACTGCATAACAGATGAGAGAAAAGGCGAATCGATTTGGAAATGTAAAATTTATTAAGGAGGAACTGGATATGCTGGCATTGGCAGGAACAATACAGGGAAATACAGTAATTATCGAAAACGACAATATAACCAATTATGACGGGAAAGATGTAATCCTGACAATTCTTGACCATCCGTATAAAGCAGACAGGAAAAAGATTAACTGGGATAAATATGGAATGGAAACAGAGCGTGGAAAGCGTGTTGAAGAATATATGGAGGAAATAAGGAACAATGATAGAATTTAAACGTATTTATATAGATACATCTCCATACATTTATTATCTGGAAAAGAATCCTCAGTATAGCGATAAAGTAAAGGATTTTTTTATAAAAAGTTATTATTCTGGTAAAGAGTTTGTAACATCGACAATTACAGTAGAGGAATATGCTATTGTTCCATATCGGGAGAAAAATGAAAAACTTTTGCATGATTTTGATATGCTTCTGGAGGACACCGGAACAGATATCATAGATATTACAAAACCAATAGCCAAAAAGGCGGCTGAAATCCGTGCATATTATAGTAAGTTTAAGGCAATGGATGCTCTACAGCTCGCTGCCGCAGTAATTAGTGGCTGTAATGTTTTTCTTACAAACGACAAGCAGCTACGGCAGTATACGGAAATAGTGGTTATGACTATGGATGATTTATAATAAAAGCAGCATGATTTATTGAATGAAATAAGTCATGCTGTTGTTTTGTGCGGTATAAATAACATGTCTTTTAATATCCCGTTCAAAATGCTCTATTAGGCAGAACATCTACGATACATTTAAGAATGCTGAATTTAAAAGGGATTTAAAGCCTTGTGTGCCGTAGAAGCCGAACGAGGAGGAACGTGTTAAGCGATACATCTAAATAATAAGAAGATAAAGGACATTCCGCAGTTCAGTTAAGCGATAAATTATTTTGATATATTGTTTAATTAATTATTGTGCAGAGAAGATTTTTAGGAAATTCTTTTATTATGCAGTTGTAATCCGATGGCTTGCCTGCAGGCCATTTATGGCAATGCAGGCAAATCATTAGATTAGCAGACTGCTCCCAAATAAGCAAAACGCAGATGTGTAAACTGACGCAGGAGCTTGTGCGCACGGGTTTTGCGAATGCGTAAGCCTGGCTGGGAAGTCATTAGGGCATCTGGCCGTACAGTTGGAAAATCTTAATAGTTGACATAACCAGACACGCTGACCGTCTTGTTGGAATTATTGCGAATTGCCAGGCGATATATGCCACGGGTATAAATCTTAATTTCTTTATTGATACTCCCATTGGTTCTGTTAGCATGACGGAAATTGCCATCTGGTGTAATCAAACCAAAATCAACACTTGCGTTTGCCGGAGTATAGGAGCAGTTGATGGTCACGGTTTCACCTGCTTCGAGTGAATAAGTATCTGCTCCTTGTAACATAGCACCAGCGGAAATATCCCATTGAATTTGTTTGGTTGCTCTGGCCAGGCTTGTAACAGGAGCAGTAGTAATCTGGTCTGGATCCACTGCATCACAAGCTAAATCCTCAATATTAACTGCAGAATCTTCTTCGTTATCACTAATAGCCATAGACTCTTCAAGAGGCATATCCTTAATATGGGATAGTTCTTCATTAGAAACGGTTTCAAATGATGCATATTCCAGTGAATCATCATTCTTATCAGCAGCTGATGCCATGATTCCTATACTGCTTATAACCATAGCAGAAGCTAAGGTAAATGTAATTAACTTCTTTTTCATAGATATTCTCCTTTCATAACCAGGTACATTTTATTGTTAGCTTAAAAACACCCTTTCCATTCATTTGATCATCTGACAACAGGAAAGGGTTCTTATCAATAGCCCCTCTGTATACTTTACTGCAAGGCACATTCTCTCACCTGCCTTTCTAAATTGTATACATGTATAACATTTTCGAAAAAATTCGGAACTGGAAATCTGTTTTAAGTACACTTTTCCTTAATTCCTGAGGTACTGAATGAAGAAGAGGATGTATACATGCAGCGGGTAGTATATGTAAAACAGGTATTTCAGACCTCTGCCTTTTTCGCCATTGTATAGGAGCATAAATGGAACCGCGAAACACATACACCATTGTGTATCTATAAATAAGCTAAAAACATCAAAATACACCGGACGAAACCACATGGGCAGCGCGGTACTAAAAAAGACGGATACTGGCACAATCTTACAGATCAGTGATAAGAATGCAAAAATGGCACAATTTATGATTCTGTTGTCAATAAAATACCAGGCAGTTCCGAGCAGTACAAACAGAATGGAATAATCTACGTGAAGCGGGGAAGGGAAAAATATGGAGATCAGATACCATTCTGTACTGAACCCATTTTCGAGCAGCAAAACATGCAGTATATAAAATAAAAATGGCAGCAGCAGGCCGCAGGCTGCGGTACAGACTGTCTTGATCTGATCGCGGTGATGGATCATCTGTTCAGTGCAAAATGCAAACAGCGCTGTATAAAAAAACATCGGCAGGGTGTTTCCGAGTCCGGGGGTTTCGGTATTTTTTTCAATAATCCTGTTTATGATTTCGATGATAACGCCTGCGGTATACAAACGCAGTATGTATTTTGCCTTATCATGCGTATGCCGCAGGCCTTCTGTTACCAGAAATAGAAAAAGCGGTGCAGCGGCCCGCCCGATGATGCGGAGTCCGTCATTGATTGCCTGATTTATCGTGAATGTCTGATACGCGCCGAAATGGTCAATCGTCATGGTTATTAACGCCATCAGCTTGAGCTGAAAAGCATTGAGCTGAAAAAAATGCTTTGTATTGGCCTGCATATTTCCTCCCTATAAAATTTTCATTATATTATAACGAAATGAATAGTTTGCATTGTGACAGATATTTCTATTTTTTTTATTATGGATCCAATTTATAAATATATGTTCTATATTGCTGTTATCAAGGTTATCTGCATATAAGGTAAATATGCATTCCCTGTACTCCAGATAGCAGTATACGTACCCGTTTGAATACCGGTATACGTCTATCTGTCCGTCTGCTGTTTTTATCTGGTCTTCTAGATCATATTCCTAATCAAATATAATTTTACTTCCATCATTGACCGAATGCTGCAGACATATGATCTGTTCGCCAGTGTCGTTTTGGTAGATAAATGATGCGGCGACTGTGTCTGCGTCTTGTGCCAGTATTTTATATCCGGCTGGAATATATCCAGGTTCTTTGGGTTTTAATTCATTCGATTCTTTGGTAATATAGGAATAAATGAAAGAATCTTCCCAAATCGTTTTAGCTGTTTCAAAAAAACTGATTCTGCCTGCAGATGCGTTTATGGCGACTGCTAATACGAGTACCATAGTACATGCCATTGCTGCGGTAGCCTTGAAATTCAGCTTATGCTTTTTCTTTTCACTGCTCATTCTTCTTTCTTTTCTGATTGTTTTTTTCAAAGTGTTTGGAAAATTGATAGCTGTCATCCGTCTGTTTTTCCAGCTCCCTGACCATTGCTTCGTTTACAAGCGGCATATTCCGGTACAGCCATTCATCCGTTACATTTATATGTCCCATTGCCTTTCGCCTCCAATCCATTCAGCATGAGCGGTCTCGGAAACTCTTTAAGCCCGAATTTCCGCTCTTTTTTCATGTTCT
>CAJUHV010000126.1 GCA_910586445.1 uncultured Eubacterium sp. | reverse complement strand
CGATCCCGCCGTCAGCCGGCTCTTTTGAAACACTGATCCTCAATGTGTGTTCCATACCCATGACCTCCATTTCCGAGGAGCTGTATTTTCGCCCCTCACATATAAGCCGCAGGAAACGGAAAACTGAACCCCCTAATCCATAAATTTTTTTAATGCGGCATAAATTTTTTTCATCCTGCCGGTTATGGCGCGTTCCGACACCCCGTCCTCTGCCGCGATGTCCTTTTGCTTTTCGCCGTTCCAGTAGATGCGGCGCAGGAGCTCCCTCTGCTGAGGCTGCAGCCTACTGATTGCTGCAGCGAGCCTCTCAAGCTCGTCCTTTTTGGCAAGCTCCTCCGGCGTATCCCGCCCCGAATCAAAATAACGGTCTTCCGGGTCAACCGCTGACAGGAGGACATGGCGGCGCGTTTCCTTCCTTTCCACCCTGTCCCCTTCATTTTTCAGCTTCAGCATAAATTCAGCGAGGCTCCCATCCACTTCGATTTCCGCTATAGCCCCGTCTACAAACTTATATTCAATTTTCATTCATATTCCCTCCAGTCTTGAAATTTGCTTAAACAGTTTCAAGACTGGAGGGCGGCGCACGGCTCCCGGCAAGGTACACACACGCACAGCAGGGCCTTCTGCCCCATCCCCTTTTCTGTAACCGCAAAAAATCCCCTGCCTTTCTTAAAGCCTGAAAGGCAGGGGCCCATGCGGGTATTTCTGCACCCAAAAAAGTACACGAAGCAAAGGCTGCCCCGCAGGAGCTTGAAAAAATTCTTTTTTTCAGACTCCTGTATGCATCCCCTGCCCAGGTTGTACTTCCCTCGGCTGTCAGATTTTTTTATATTTTCTGCTGCTAGTGTTTCTGCCGGCATATCCGCATACGCGCAGCCAGATGCACCAGGCGTGTGTTTCCAGCGTCCTGCAGGCAGAAGCAACCATGCTGCCCCGCAACAAGCCTTTAAAACGCTTTCCCCAAACCGTTTTTTCTCAAAAATTTATGCCTGGATGTGCATAATTGCATCATAAACTGAATATCATCAAATAACTGGGTCTCCGCAGCATACGCATGCCTTACAGCTGCCCGCATCAAGAATGGCGCATATTTTTAATATCCTGCCTGAAAAATAAGCATCTGCGGCCGCAGCCGGGCAAACTGCCATTACTAAAAATAAAAAACCACTGGAACGCACGGATTCCACAACATTCCGCAAGCATTCCTTTCATTGCAGAACTACTGTGATATCAGCACATCCAAGTGGCTGTCTTTACAAGTTAGTCATGGTATTCAATTTTAAGCTGTTTCTTTACCTGGTTTTTCCCGTTTTTCCTAAATGGACTGGTATGTCTTCTTTCGTGACCATGCATTTATGAAGCACTACGACATCTTCTGTGACTTCCTTTTCTGTCTTACAGACAAAACACTTCTTATGCCATGGGCATTTCCTGGCACATCTATAAACCACTCCCTCCACCATGCTGTATTCACCTCCGTATCCTAGTTATATGTTTGTTTGCTAACATGTTAACAATCTAGTTAAAAAAATACGCAGGCTCCCGTGGCCTGCATACTTTTTCCATCCAGAACCATACGCAGCCTGCAAAGCAGCCCTGCTTAACAATGCTGCCCATACAGGATACCCTGCGGTATATAGCCGAGCTGCATCAGGCGGTACGATGCCGCTTCAAAGGACACATTGAACACCCGTGAAACCTCAGCAGCAGCACAGCCTGCAAAAACCGTCCTGGCTCCCCTCTTCCTTACGCCTTCCGCCACTTTCCTTACCATCGGCACAGGCATGAGTATTGCGGAAGAAAACGCATTCGCCTGCCATTCCATCCAGTCCCTGTCCCTCCACGTCTCCGGCCGTTTTGCCGCCAGCCCTTTCATGTCTATGCGGCACTGCACAGCCCCCTCTGGCGTCTTCCCCGCATGGCCGGAAACGCCCCTCCGGCACAGGGCATAATCAAAATACTCTTTATGGAGGAATTCATGGCCTGCCTCGTGCCCCATGGTAAAACGGTACCGGTGCTCCTGGCTGTCCGCCAGCAGCGTCCTGTCGATAATCACAGTGTGGGCCTTTGCACTGATATAATCCGCACATTCACGCTGCGGGTCATAAACCGGCACTTTATTCGTGTCGTGGAAAACCGTCATCCCAAGATAAACCCCGCAGTGTGACAGGTACTGGAAATCCTGGCCCATCCCAAGGTAATTCTGTGCAAATGAATCAATGTCAATCTCCTGCGGCACCTCCAGGGCACCCGGCATAAAATCCCATACAAGTCTCCTGCCAATCTCATCAATTTCCTTCCTGCTTAATACCGGCACCCCTGATTTCTTTCTTGCTATCACTGGCCTGTACATATTCCTGGTTCTTACCCTTTCCGCTTTTTCAGCTCTTCTACAAACTGCTTCCATTCCTCTTCCCCTGCATCCAGGTCCCTGGCGGTCCTCAGTGCAGCGCTGACATAATCCCTCTCCATAATGTATTCTGGCAGGTCTGGTGCCACTGCATTCCGTTTTCTGCCAGCGAGGTTGTACATCAGTTCACGTTCTTCATCCGATAAATCTAATATTTTTGCGAGCTGCGTAAGTTTCTCCAAGCCAAAAGGGTTGCGCCTGTCTTTTTCCACATCTGTTAAAAACGGGGCGGATACGCCGAGCATGTCTGCCATCTTCCTCAATGTAATCTGTTTCCCGGCCCTCTTCTGGCTTATGAATTCCCCAAAATTCGCATACAACATAATCTTCACCTTTTCTTCTCTCTTTTTCGTTTTGTTTCTTGTTTTTCGTCCTGTATCCTTATTTTTATCACTTTAGCTCATTTGCTTGTTCGCGAATTTGCTAATACCAGTATATTAAAATCCGGAGAAGATGTCAACCATATTTTTGAAATAGGGCTGCATTCCTCGGTGTACAGATAACCATATTAGGAAAAATTTTTTTGCAGCTTCAATCCTGCTGATTCCGATGCCCTCATGCATTCTATCACCAAATATAAAACATCCGGGCTGCCTGCCATATGACTATGACACAGCCCAGATGTGCTTTTGAAAATAACAATTTTAACCACAGGCTTTTACAGTATTTTTAAATACAGCCAGCAAATGCATTCTAGAACCACTCTGGAAAACATGGGCATTCCATAACTTGCTCGAAGCAATATTTTATATACATAAAGCCAATCGGAACACCAGGCTATTTTCCGCCTATGATTGACCACTCGCTGTCTTCCCAGTAAAGAACTGCATACCGCTTATGCCATTCACCTTCAGGATCAGCCAGATATATTTTCAGCCCCTGAAGCGGCCGGTTCCTGACATGAACGGTTTCTGTTCCGAACGTGATAAGGTTGAAAGCCAGTGTCCTGTCACCTGATACCAGAGTGAAAGGCTCGTCAACCGTATTAATAGTTGTATCCAGCCTGACAGCAGCTGACGCAGACGGATGGTCTGAATCTGTCCCCCCTGCAATAACATCTATTACAAAAATCTGTGCTGCACCATAATTACTTGCTGGAACCCTGGTTTCTAAAATAATCGCATTTTTATTTTCAGAAAACAGCTTCCCTGTCCGGAATTCATAATGTCCATAGACAGGAAAAATTTTTGCCATCGTTTCCCCAGTCCCAAGATGAATCCGCATCACAGTTATCCTGTCTTCTTCATAATCGCCAAACTGGTAAATGCTTATATAAACTTCATCGTCCGAATCACCAATGCCATCCAGATTTAAACCCTTAAATAGTTTTTTCTCCGTTTCTGCCCCCTGTGTCCAAAATGGCACATCTTTCGTTTTTGCTGTTGTACCACTGGCATCTGCTGTTAAAGGCGTCCTGCCTGCTTCCCGGTAAAAAAAATATTTATTTACACCACCCAGACACAATAATAAAAAGAAAAAAGCAAAAAATGTAATGATAAACTTTTTTTTCATTCTGCATCTCCTGATCATATTCTTAACTATAAATGAGCAAATATAGAAATTTGCACAAAACTACCCTACCAATTTCA
>CAJUHV010000125.1 GCA_910586445.1 uncultured Eubacterium sp. | reverse complement strand
CAAATGAACAGGGATTTTTAGTCGTTAACGAGTATGTGGAAATGTAAACCGCTTATTTGATACAAATGGAATGAACAGAATATCGGGAAAACCGCTGAAAACAAGGGATTCCGGCACGTTAAGCGTTGCTGGAATTCCTTGTTTGCTTTTGTTAGTTTTTTTGATTTATGACTTTGGACAGAGGGGTGTTCATTTTTGACCACCCCCTTTAGAGTGTTGACCACTGTGTTCAGGCGGTTGAACACTCTGCCTGTCCGATTTGAACACTGTGGTCGCTTTGAAAAAATGTAGAAACTTAGAAAGAAATATTTTTGTGAAAATAGGTTTACATGAAAGGAAAAGCCTTCTTTTTATATATTGTGGTTGAAATCATAAACTGCTGCTCATATAGTTCTAGGGCGTGTTTGAAAAATGCTTTCTGTGAGATGTGCTTCACAGTTTGTGGAGAATGCAGGTCACGGGAATGATTTTTCAAACACGCTCTAGGGACCTGTAAAGACTTATGATTTCCAAAACAGGGATGGAAGCTCATTTTTCATGCCTATATAGGCTGCGTCCTCGGTTGTATTGATGGTGACAGCAGAGATGCTGCCATAAGACGTGACGTGTATAGTGTTGCAAAGCGACAGCGTCCAACGCTTGTTTTCCTCACACCCGGATAAGAAGTCAGACAGGATTTGTATTCGCGGTTTCTGCTGTTCTTTTACTGGCTTGCCAGTTTCAGGATGCATTCCTCCAGTTCGTTATAGGTTTTCTTTCTTGCGATTTTAGCACCTGTATCTTTTTTAGCGTTTATTATGTCATAAAACAGGAAGGTCTTGCAAGCGGCATGAAGAATGGCAGGCTGTGCGTAGCTGCTGAAAGCAGACAAGTTTTGTAAAAATTTTAAAAGCTGTCACAAATTCTATGAGAACTTCCGTTATTATTTATATAGATAGAAGTATTTTTGCAATCCAGCTTATTACTGTCTCATAAAACAGGCACGGCAGGCTGGAGGAAAAGCATCGAGGGAGGTTGCCGTGACGGGTGCATCAGGTGATAAAAGGAAATTTGTTATCCTGTATGAAACATACAGGTGCCTTATGATGAAAGTGGCGCTTAACATATTGCATGACAGCTTTCTTGCAGAAGACGCTGTGCAGGATGCTTTTATCCATATTGCTAGAAATATGGATAAAATAGGCAGTGTGGAATCGCTGGAAACAAAAAATTACTTGGTTATAGCAGTAAAGAATGCATCCATAGATATATACAGGAAAAGGAGCGTCAGGATGAAAAGGGAAATATTTGTGGATGAACTGGGAAAAACAGGCGAGCCTGTATCTTATATGGAAACGGATACGGACAACAGTGTGCTGGAAATACTGAAAAACCTGCCGGTTATGTACAGGGATGTGTTCCTGCTTAAATATTCAAGCAGGCTGGAAAACAAGGAAATTGCGCGGATGCTCAGGATTTCAGAGGCAAATGTGAGGAAACGGATTGAGCGGGGGAAGGCTATGGTGCAGGATATGCTGGATGGACTGGAGGGAAAGGGAAATGGGGCGTATAAATGTAACGGATGAGTGGCTGTATCAGTATATGCCGCTCGTGAATGAAAATATCATTAGAGAATTGGAAGAACAGACAGGTGATGGATGCCAGTTTTCTGAGCAGTTTGAAGACAATATGAAAAAAATCATCCGGAAAGAAAAGCGCATGGGCAGAAGAAAGAATGCAAAAACCCGCGCAGTTGCTGCAGCGGCGTGTATGGCAGTCTTTTTATCGGCTGCTGTTGTAAACGTATATGGGGACAAAATTAAATTTTATGGTACAGTGAAAACGTTATGGGAAAATTCCCTTATTTATTCCTATTTCAAAGAAGCCGGACCAGACAGGCTGAAAGCCAGAAAGCCGGGCTATGTCCCGTCTGGATATAAGATGGTTTCTGAGAATATCAATGAAGCAGCTGCATCTTTCCTGTATCGGGATGCAGCAGGTCGGCAGATGGTATTTCTGCAGCAATCTGTCAGTGACGGGGGAAAGATTGCATTTGATTCAGAATACGACTGGGGGAATCAGATTAACATAACAGGCGGACTGATAGAGGCTCACTGGTATCAGGATGGACGCGTTTGCTGTTATCTGGAATACAGGGAACATATATTTATTCTGAATGCAGATGGTTTGGATAATGACAATATTAAAAAGATATACACAGAGTGGATTCATAATAAAAAATAAAAAAATATAAAAAGCTGTCACAATACAGACTACTCATATCGTTATTATATAATGAAATGAAAAATTATTATTAAGGAGGGTAAAAATTGTGACAGTGAAAAAAATAAGAAAAGGAATTTCATTGGCCTGTTGTCTGTGTATAGTGGCAGTTCAGGCACCAGCTGCGGAGGTACAAGCTGGCGTGCCGGAACAGGTTCAGCCATTTATGGAGTCTATTGCCAGTTACAGTGCAGATCTGGCAATATCAGATAGCGGATCGGCAAGCGTGACGGCTTATGTGATTGCAAAGGGTAATGCTGCCAGCACTTATGTCAAAGCAACGCTGCAGAAAAAGTCTGAAAACGGCTGGGTGGATGTGAAATCCTGGAAAAAAACAGGAAATGGCGGTTATACAGGCGTGATTGAAACGTATCCTGTATCAAGGGGCAAATACCGGGTAAAAGCAGCCATTCAGGCTGATTCTGAAACAAGAAATGTTATAACTGTAACCAGAACCTATTAGTACACAAGAAAAACCATATATATAGTTATAAAATACAAAAGGAGAAAATATATGTCAAATTCAGACTATACATTTATGCAGGTTGTGGAAGGAAATGGATCTTTTAGCCAGAAGGGAGACACAGGCGTTTCGCAGGGAGTAAAGACTCTGCAGACGTATTTGAAGGAAATTGGATATACCATAAGCGATGCCAGCGGCCGTTTTCAGAGCAGTACAAAAAAAGCCGTGGAAGGCTTCCAATATGAACTGGGCATAACACAGGATGGGGTTGCAGGATCAGGTACCTGCCTGCGTTTGAATACGGTGCATTCATCTAAGTATTTCAATAAATATGGAAAGCCGCTGAATACTTCGCAATGGGGACAAAGTAAGATTCTGTCAGGAAATTTTAATGACACGGATCTTATGGCACGCATTATTCTTGCTGAAAGCGGCTATGAGAATCTGGATGATGAAAAAGGTGTTGCTATAGTAATTAAAAACCGTTCAGTGAATAGCAGCAGATATTGGGAGACATCAGAAAAATATCCAAAAGCATCTATATATGCCCGGGTGATTGGAAAAGCGAGCCAGTACGCTACAGCAAATTCCAGTAATGAAATTGCAAGGGTTCCAAGACGTGGCTATCACGGAAAGCAGGCGGATGGCTTTATCGATCCGGCGTGGAAAAAGGCGGTCAATCTGGCTGGCAATATTATTGATGGGACAAAAATCAGTGTTACCGCATATAAAGTAAACGGTTTAAGCATTTCTTCGCAAACAAAGACCATTAATACAACAGATAATAAACAGTATCTGAATCAGACTGCATGGTCGTTATATAAATCGTATTATGACAGCGGTGATGTTGTTACCTCTGTCCAGCCGCTTGCATTTCTAACTACAGCAAAAAGCAACGTTATCTTTAAAGTAAAATAATCTGGAGAAAATGGAAAATTGTATTCTCTGTGTGCTGCTGCTTTTAGATTTGCGTATGTTGTAATTGTAAATAAATGAAATTTCATCAGGCACAAATCTGCGCCTGATGAAATTGAAAGTATGATTGGAGCTGCATATAAAACGGACGATTGAAAAGAAATAGAATGCTCATTACAGAAAAATGGAAACGGCAGGGGAAATTCAACAGAGATTATGAAAAAGGATACGGATATGTAAAAAATGAATCTTGCAAATTTATTTAAATGATGGTAATGTAGCATAAAATGAAAGCAGATTTATAGATTAGTTAAGAACTATAAATGAGTAAATACCAAATATTGCACAAAATAAAGACACCCGCTGCT
>CAJUHV010000124.1 GCA_910586445.1 uncultured Eubacterium sp. | reverse complement strand
AAGTATTGATTTTTCAAGGTTCAGCACACCAATCGGTGTGGGAAGTTTGAGTTACATTATTTGAATTGGGATACCCCTCGATTATGGCTTAATTCAGAAAAATTTGAAAGTGGCAATTATGCGGCAGATAATCATTGGAATAGTAAGGTAAGACAAATATATAGTGATCTGGTGGATATAAATGTAGAAAAAAAAGCTGGGGAATATACAAGGTATATTCTCACATTAGATGAAAGTATTTTCTCGGAAATTGCAGAGGAAAAAGGAATAGAGGTGGATAAACAAGTGAGGTTTGAAGCTGCACAGAATGGAGCGGATGCAAAAGGAAAGCCAAATGGTGAGTACACGGTTATTGGAATTATATATTAGGAAGCAAGTTGCTTAAAGTGAGGAAAAGAGAAAATATGAGGGTAAGAAAATATGGATGTATCTTGGTAATCATATCCTTGATGGTATTTACTATTTTATTGGCTGTGAAACATGAACAGAAAAGATTGTCAGAAGAAGTGTCATTACAGGAAGAAGAACCGTCAGAAGAGATATCAGTAAAGAAAGAAGTGGAGACGACAAATACAGAATCGGATGCCATGATTGAACAGGAGGAATCAACAGGAAAAAAAGATGAGCTTTCAGATGAAATTTCATATGATCATACTTTGTCAGGCAATATGTGGATGTATTACGAGGCGGAAGAGGTCCCTTTTGTAGATGAGGAAACCTTTGCGTTAATCAGGGAAGCCTATGAGGGAGTGTAATATTCAGCAGAATTTGAGAAAGGGAACCTAGAGATATATGAAGAGTATAAACAAAGATTCTGGAAGCTGATCAAAAATGAAATTCCTTTTCTGAACAGGGAGACGGGCGAAGAAGTATATATAAAAGATTGGTATGCGTCAAACGGATGGTATGTGCTGGAAGATTTCAAATCCTCCGATTACAGTTATTATTTATTTGACATGAATGGAGACGGCTTGCCAGAATTGTGTGTAGATGGTTGTGTATTTGCATACGATCCTGATATGGATCAATGTATACTGTGGGCATGGCTTAATGGAAAGGAAATAGTCGGAACCCGAAAGGCTATGTGGAATCCGGACTATGATACGGATATATATGAATTTTTCCAACTGGATCCGAACGGGAATCGGGAATTAGGCACTTTGTTCTGGGCGGAGCATGCTGACTTATATCATGATGATATTAACATGGTGATGTTTCCTGATTATGCGGATATGGCAAAGCGGTGGAAAATCACGGAAGAAATGAAACGACAGGGTGTTTTTGAGGAAAGCAGTGGGCAATGGTTTTTCAGAATAACTGACGAACAATTTAAGGAACTCGAACAGCCATATATGGAAGTACTACTTGAACAGGCGTGGGATAGAAAGAAAGAGGAAAGATATACCTATGAGGAGCTGTTTGGAGAGTATGAAACAGAGTAAGAATGCGTGAAAAAGTCCTCCATGGCATTTTTAACTGTTCCAAGCGGTATAAAGAGCAGGAGGAAGATATTGTAGAGATTTATTGGGCGGGAAAATAATAGCGTATCCAAAATATTGTAATGATTTTAAAGCTGCCGTACAGGGGGCCCGTAGTGCTGGTTATCCAGGAATGGAAATGGTAGAAGATGTTGATATTTTACATTATCTGAATTGGGAAACCCCTCGGTTATTACTTAATTCGGAAGGATTCGAAAGTGGAGAATATGCTGCAGATATTCGATGGCACAGTAAAGTAAGATATATATATAGCGAACTTGTGGATTTAAATGTACCAAAAAAAACTGGGAAATATACGGATTATATTCTCACATTAGATGAAAGTATTTTCTCGGAAATTGCAGATGAAAAAGGAATAGAGGTGGATAAACAAGTGAGGTTTGAAAATACACAGAATGGAGCGGATGAAGAGGGAAATCCAAATGGTGAGTACACGGTTGTTGGAGTTATATACTAGGCAGCGTGATGTTTAAAATGAGGAAAAAAGAAAATATGAGGGTAAGAAAATATGGATGTATCCTAATAGTCATGTCCCTGATTGGATTTACCGTTTTGTTATCTGTGAAACATGAACAGAAAAGACTGCGAGAAGAAGTGTCATTACAGGAAGAAAAATCGTCAGAAGAAATAGCAGTAAAGGAAGCAGAGGAGACGGTAAATGCAGAATCAGATGACATAATTGAACAGGGGGAGACCGAAGGAGAAAAAGAAGAGATTTTATATGATCATACTTTGTTGGGCCGTATGTGGATGTATTACGAGGCGGAAGAGATCCCTTTTGTAGATGATGAAACTTTTGTATTAATTAGGGAAGCCTATGAGGAAGTGGAGTATTCAGCCGAATTTGAGAAAGGGAACTCGGAAGATTATGAAATATATAAACAAAAATTCTGGTGTTTGCTCCAAAATGAGATTCCCTTTATGGACAGAAAAACGGACGAGGAAATATATATAAAAGACTGGACTGATTCTAAAGGAAAAACTATGGTGAATGATATTAAAAGTTGTCCATACTATTTTTTTGACATGAATGGAGACAGCTTTCCGGAATTGTGCATAGATAATTATGGACAAATATCGGTCTTTGCATATGATTCAGATAGGGATCAATGTGTACTTTGGACAAGGATTATTGGTATGAATATAGTTGGGACTTGTAAGGGTATGTGGACCCCCGACTATGATGTGGATATATATGAATTTTTCCAACTGAATCCGAATGGAGACTTGGAATTAGACACCTTGTTCTGGGCGGAGCACGCTGACTTATATCATGATGATATTAACATGGTGATGTTTCCAAATTATGCGGATACGGCAAAGCGGTGGAAAATCACGGAAGAAATGAAACGACAGGGTGTTTTTGAGGAAAGCAGCGGGCAATGGTTTTTCAGAATAACTGACGAACAATTTAAGGAACTTGAGCGGCCATATAGGGAAGCACGCGAACAGGCGAGGGATAGAATGAGGGAGGAAGGATATACCTATGAGGAGCTGTTTGGGGAGTATGAAACAGAGTAAGAATGCGTGAAAACATCCTTCGGCACGCCGCATGAAAGACCTCGCGGAGTTCCGTCTTTTTAACCGGCTTTGACAGGAAGCGGAAAGGTTCGGTACGGAACAGTTCTTTCAGATATTCCTCATGGGCGGACACATAGACAATCAGTACCGGGAGTGCCAGATCCCGCAGCTGCAGGGCCGTATGTATGCCGCTCATATCGTCCATTTCAATGTCCAGATAGATCAGTTCGAAATAGGATCGCTGTTCGGAAATCACCCCTGTAAGCGCGGTACCGCCATAGAACGATTCACAACGAATTGTGATGTTTGATTCCGCAGCTATTTCATACAGCATTTTCTCTAAGGATTCCGTTGCCATGCGGTCATCATCACATATGGCGATGTTAATCATTATCCATCTCTCCCTGTTCTGTCAGTTCAACATTCCCGCCATAGTCTTTCAGGGCATACTCACAGCAGCGCAGGACAAGTTCGTTAAAAGAGATTCCCTCTCCTTTGGCCAGAACGGTGAGCTGTTCATCCAGACGTTCGGTGAAACGTATTGTTTTAGAGACATTGGGTTTGGCAAGTGGTTTATCGATCAGAAACAAAATGGACACCTCTCACTTTATTTTCTTCTTATAAATATAACTTTTGTCAGTTCGAAAATATAGACATATAAGTATGTTCATAAATATAACCATTCACAAAATTTTTATTTCCCTATCAAAAAAAGAAAAAGGAAAAGTCGCTACGGAACAGAAATGAAATGTGACGAATATCACGGGTATCTCATGCAGGATCGTTTGTGATTGTCACATCTGTAAGTTGCGATATCTGTTTTCTTTCGTCCGGCACCCTTATCACCTCGACTTTTAATGCTGTAACGGTGGATACGGCATAACTTACTCTTATGGTGTCTTAAATACACCATCGGTCCAGATCCGCTTGGAAATATCAAACGGATCAACCATGTGCTTGAATCGCTGGAGAAAAAACTCGCGGAAGCAAGGATCAAACTGGAGGATGTGGAACACCAGAT
>CAJUHV010000123.1 GCA_910586445.1 uncultured Eubacterium sp. | reverse complement strand
GGGTACCAAGTGTGAAGCACATCTCACGGAAAGCATTTTTCAAACACGCTCTAGACTACTAATGTCCAAGATGATGTGATATATTTGCCTCTCATTCGGTCAACACAGCCCGCTATATCATGCCCTGTGGATACGCCTCCCTCATTTGGGACAAATCTCCCACAAACTGTGACGCACATTTGACAGAAAGCAGTTTTAAACACACTCTAACGCTGCATAATCTCAACCTGATGTCTGTAAATCTTATTTTCGTGAAAAATATCCTGATAGATCAAATCTCCCTGCGCATTCATTTCGATAATCCGAGGATTGCCACTTCCCTTTTCAAGCAGAATGTCGATACCGGCACTCCGCAGCCCTGGAAAGCATTCCATTGCTTTTCTGCAAAGCTGTTCAATATGTTCGGACACAGACGCAGAAAGTCCCAGCCTGTCTGTTTCCAAAGGACAGTTGTTCAAATGAAGATTTGTAATCGGCCCTTTCGAAAGACGGGCCAATAGAAAATCAAGACTCCCTTCCTGCATGACCGCCCGCAGGTCATAAGAATACCCCTGATATTCTGCTTTAGCATACCACCGCTCTACAACACAGTCCAGCTGCAGGATCAGATCCAGCAGCGCAGTAACCTCTTTCGGCTCTTTAAAACACCTAAGACGCTTTGTATTCACCAGCCCGATACCTGACTGCATAAATGCACAGGTATACAGCCTCATGCGTCCCGTAGACGGCTGCCATCGAAACGCCGATACGCCCGCTGCTCCCGATCCATTTACCGGCTTAATAAAAACCTGATAAACTCTGCATCTGCGCATCTGCTCCAACAGGCATTCAGCTGATGTAATTCCACGGCTGTACTGCTCCGCTGTACTGCGGCACCTCATATGTCCATCTGTATATTTATCTGCATGGAGCTCTCCTATAATTTGTTTATCTGTGCTTTTATCTATGTGGATCTTTTCCGCATTTTGTATGCCTGCGCATGCATCTATGTGGATCTTTTCCGCATTTTGTATGCCTGCGCATGCATCTGCGCGGAACTCTTCCGAAATTTTTACACCTGCACGGATCTCTTCTGTAATTTGTATATCTGCGCATATTTGACCATCTGTATGTTTATCGGCGCGGAGCTCTCCTGTAATCTGTTCTTCTATGCTTTCATCTGTGCTTTTATCTATGTGGATCTTTCCTGCATTTTGTACACCTATGCATGCATCTGTGCAGAGCTCTTCCGTAACAGGCAGTCCTGCCTGCACTAATTTTGCTTTACATTCCCGCTTATCCAGCAGCTGTGCGATCGCGCGTGGATGATTAAAAAATTCTATCTTGTTATGCAGCATTCCAGACTCTGGTATATGTTCCAGACGCGACAGCTGCTCAAGCTGTTTTTTGTAGCTGTCCGCCAGAATATTGATCTCCCCCAGACGAAAACTGTCCCACAATGGAGGATCTATTTTCACAATATACGACCGCTCCTTACCAAAAATATCCGGTAAAGTACCCGGTACATTTGAAAAATCCATACGCTCAATATCATCTCGCCAGTCTGCTATCATAACCGGCAGGCCCGCTGCCTCTGCCTCCTTACAAAAATAGTCTGTCCTTTTCGTCCCTTTATTTCCCAATAGTACAGCACAGCGCGGCAGGCCATGCCATTTTTCGTCTTCCTTTCGCGGCTGTTTTAGGCAGCCCTGTCGATCTGACTGTTGTTGATCTCTGCTCCCCATCTGATTTACATGATCTTTATGATTTATATGATCTTTATGATCTTTATGATTGTATTGCTCTACTTCACTTCCTGTGTACTTTATATACATAATTATTCTGTCAGCATGGCGTTTAAATAAACCGTGCCATGATATACATCCGGCTTATATTTATCAGACACATCTACCTCGATCGGGAGCTTCGACAGCTTGTCCATCATTTCTTCGGTCAAATAATGATGGTGCACATCCAGCTTTTTCACATTTGGATAACCCGGCAGTTTTTCCAGCAAAAGCGCACCGCCCTGATCTGTCAGTGTGCCGCATGACAAATCCAATGTGTGGATCTGCTCCATAAATTTGCATTCCAAGACAACACCCGTAAGCTCATCCTGTATGTCACTGTCTGCTATGCCAAGATAAGCCAGCTTTGGAAAGTCTGCCTGCTCAAGCAGCTCCCTGACTGTATCTGCATTTCCATCAAAACCATAATCCTCCACCCCGATATAAAGCAGCAGCTTCTGCAGATTCGGCAGCTTTGCATGTTGTATAGACTTAATGACATTTCCCGGCAGCCCTCCACAGATAATCGTAAGCGACTCAAGCCCCTCATGGCAGATTTCTCCCAGCTCCAGCTCCATGCTGCCTTTAATCGTCAATTCCCGCAGCTGCGGCATCGCCGCCCACAATTCGCTGAAATTGCCCTGCATAATCCAGGATACTTCACATTCTTCATAATCCATGTCTCCGATAAAAAGCTTCTGGATCTTTGAAAAGCGATCAGCATTTGCCACGATTCCATCCAATATCGGCTGACAGTCATCTTCCCATGCGTTACCCCAGTCCCCAATAATCAGCTCTGTAAGCCCTGGAAATTCTGTATCTGCCAAAATATCCTGAACCATTACATCCGCTCTCTTATTCTGTGTTTCATATTCATCATAACTGTAAGCATATTTCTTCGTTTCCAATGTATTTTCCTCCTTTTATTGCCGACCATCTCTAATATAATCTCTTTCATCTGTTTTTAGTATATTACAAGCCATCAGCAAATTCAAGCTTGATATCTTTCTGTTTTTATGTCTCAGATTGTAGTTTTTTGTCGAAATATGACGAAATTTGTCGATTAGTTTTTCTTGTCATTTGACAACTTTCGACTTATACTGATAAACATAAGCTGATTACATCTTTATTTTCAAACAAAGGGGGACTCATTTTCTATGGATAAAGCTAAGAAACGAATATTTACAATTATAGGTGTTCTGCTGCTGATCGCACTCACCGTCGTTGTCTGCTATTTTCTTTTTTATAAGAAGCCTGCTCCAGACGATTTGTTATTTGACGATAACGCTACGACAGGCGTTATGCCGGGAGTTGACATCGACGAGAGGCGTAAAGAGCTGCAGGATCTGCTGGACAAGAGCTTGATCGCATTTTCGATCAATACATCTCCTGTTTTTTTAAACGGCACAACGGAAGGCAATCTGCTGATCGAAAACCCGGGAAATAACGCCAAGCTGTTGCAGGTCAGCATCCAGATGAAAGACACCGAGGAAGAAATCTATGCCTCAAAATATTTAAAACCCGGCACTTATATCGAAAATGCAAAGCTGCAGAAAGTACTGGAAAAAGGAACTTACGAAGCCATTGCTTATTTCTCCGCATACGATGAAGAGACCCATGAATATATCGGGCGTACCGGAGCACAGATTTCCATTACCGTGCAGAATTAGGTTTTAAAAATACATATGCCAGAAACATACTATAATCGATGCAGACAAGGAGGCACTTATGAAAAAAAAATCTATCTTTTTACAGCTTGTTTTAGCAGCAACTCTGTTGTTCTCAACAGTAACATATGCCGCTGAAGTTAATTCGACCAGAGATATTACGGTCGGCAGCTCTGGACAGATGGAAATGATTGGAACGATCGAGCCGACAATTTTCTCCGTTACAATGCCGACTTTCGTTCCATTCAACATCAGCAACAGCCTTTCTACCCAGAACAAGGTTATTTCTCCAAGAATTAATGTGAAAAATAACTCCAATGTACCAGTTCAGATCGACGTTGCATACACATATGTCAATTTAGACAAAATGCAGAATGTGCAGTGGAGCAACACTGGTACTGTTGATGCAAATGAAATCGCGATCGGCTTCAAGCAGGAGACAGCTGAAGGTGAAATGCCGACCGATTTAGCTCAGGCTAGATGGCTGCATGCCAATGATTATCAGGATATGAATGTCATGATCCTGGATTCCAATCAGGAAGGTGCCATGTATGTTGTCGGCACATTAGGAAAAGATGTATCGGAAAGCGCTACATTCAACGTAACGCCTACCTTTGTAGTAAGCAAAACATCTGAACTATAACAGCCGCTCTGATGAAGCCTGATCTCTGGCTGATCAGACAGATACGCTCCTGACAAACGTTCACTTATAAACAATCTAACAGCATCAATTATAGTATGTATACATAAATACCGGGCAGACTTCCCTTTTACAGATCGGGAAGTCTGCATTATTCTAAATATCTTTCCTAGAGCGTGTTTGAAAAATCATTCCCGCGATCTGCACTCCCCACTTAGCGG
>CAJUHV010000122.1 GCA_910586445.1 uncultured Eubacterium sp. | reverse complement strand
TGAGGATCTCGGAGTGAAGGTACCAACCTCGTCATGTTAACTGCGAGAATCCAGGTTAATGAATATGCTGAAAAGAAATATGATATAGATTATCTGCTTGATGCCATACAAGATTATATCGAACCAATAAAGGGAAACAGTAAATGGGGATATACGCCTTCTTATTTTTTGTCAGCAAAGTATGGTCTGCACCGCAGCTATGCTGAGTATTATATGCGCAGAGGAGATTTGTCAAATAGGGACATCAGCCATATTCTGGCTTCATTTGATAAGGGAAAGACCGCGGCTTTTGATCAGCAGTATGCGCAGATGATGTATCTTCAATACAAAAATAATGAAATAGATGATGAAAAAATAATAGATCTGCTCAAGGCAAAATTTTATGGACGGGAAATATTGCTGATGGCTCCAGGTGCCAGCCTGAGATCAGAGAGAAAAAGGATTGAGACCTTTATAAAGACATACCACCCGCTTGTGATATCCGTTAATTTTATCCCAGAAATATTTGAGTGTGATTTTACTTTTTTCAGCAACGGAAAAAGATTTGTTCAAGTATCAGGACGTTGGAAAAATCTGATTTTAACATCTAATATAGAATCAGATGAAACGTTATTTAAGGTGAATTATAATCGATTATCGGGAGCATTTTCTCAAGGATATAACAGTCTGGTTATGGCGATGAAGCTGCTGAAAGAAATCGGCATAGAAAAATGTGCAGTCGCAGGTGCAGATGGCTATGTTGATGGGAAAAAGCATTATTATAAGTCATCACTGAAGCGGATCACAGAAGAAAAAATTAATTATAATTTTGAAGTTAAGCAGGCAGTACGAATGCTTAAAATAGATGTTGAGTATATTACGGAGTCTGCGTATGAATGATTGGGAGAAGTCTGTCTGCTGCCGCCGGCTCTTAAAGAAATAATAATGAAAATATAAAGAGGACAAAATGAAAAACGAAAAAAAGGGGCTTGCAGTGATCTATGATCCGCATAATTTATATCAGTTTATTTGGTATTATTGTAATGCCGGACGTGACATGGTATGGGATGCATTGTGTCTGCCGAATGACAAAAAGGGCGAATATATGCATACATATTGTGAAAAATCAGAATTGTTTGATAAGATATACAAATATGACGATGGTTTTAAGAGTGCAGATTTAAAAGAGAAATACGGGATTTTTTTTAAAATGCTTGTCCATTTTATTATAGGCAAAAAGAAGGCATATTGCAGAAAACTGATTCAGCAATATGTAAATTGGGACAATTATGAAAGAGTAGTTGTATTGACAGGCGTAGGACTGGTATCTGGAGCATGCATAGCATTGAGCGGTGAAAAAGATATTGTGATCATGGAAGACGGCACAGCTGACTATCGAAATCGGAGAAAATGGATTTCATGGAGAAACATGAATTCATTTTACCATTGGCAGGGATTTATTCTTGCACGTATGGGCTATTGCTGTCCTGCATGGTATTATTTTAAGCCGGAAAAGAGCTGCATTAAGTATAGTACAAGACCTGATCGGATGAATCAGGATTTATATAAAGAAATCAGACAGCTGTATTCGTGTGAAGGGACAGATACAAATTTATTAGAACGTACAATAACGAAAACATATCCAAGAATTGCGGATCTTTCTTTTGAAAAGATTCAGGCAGTGTTTCTTACAATTCCATTATCAGATTTTGTAATAGATGTGGAACATTATAGAAAACGTATTCAAAATTATCTGAAAGGGAAATATGACGCGATTTTACTAAAGCGGCATCCAAGGGACACGATGGAATATGATTTTGGAGAGAATACTGTAGTATATGAAGTGGATAGTTCAATTCCGGCAGAAGCAGTTATGCCATATTTGAAACATATGGATGTATATATGTGTGAATTCTGCTCTACGGTCATGTATGCAAAACCTTATGGTCTGCATTGTATTGTCCTTGTTCTGGATGGATACTATGAAGAGAGCCTAAAATCTTCGGTTGAAGTAAAGGCACCTTCTGAAGAGGAAGTGAAAGTATATGTCACAGAGTTTGGCGGAACGGATTGTGAGATTAGAAAGATCTAGGAGAATCAAAAATAGTAATTAAAGCTTGGCTGAATAGATGGCGCAATAAGAGATAGCTTGGAGATTTTAAATGAAGTTAATAATAGTCGATGTAGATGGAACACTTACGGATGGAAGTATTATATATGATGATAATGGTAATGAATTGAAAAAATTTTGTGTAAAAGATGCTGCAGCGTTTTTTGCAGCGGGTGCTGCGGGCATCCAGACGATGATTCTGACTGGAAGAGAGTGTAAAGCGACGAAAAGGAGAATGGAAGAATTAGGAGTGCATTATATATTTCAAAATGTAAAAGACAAAGCAGGATTCTTAAAAAAGTTTTGTAATGAGAACGGGTATAAAAAGGAAGATCTGGGTTATATAGGAGATGATCTGAATGATTTAGCTGCTATGAAACTTTGTGGATTTATCGGATGTCCTTCGGACAGCTGTATGGAAGTGATTTCTGCAGCAGATTATGTCAGTACTGTAAAAGGTGGTTACGGTGCTGTTAGAGACATCATTGAGCGGTATTTACGGATTAGAGGGAAATGGGAAAACCTTGTAAATGAAATCTATTGTACATCGGATGAGTAAAATACATCAGTAGAGTAAAGCTTATATAGCTGATAAAAATTTTTCTATGTATAATACAGCCTCTTTCTGGAAATAGTAAACAGAGAACAAGTACGCATAAAGGAGGCTTTTATGTCAGCAAGGTTAGAGATTATAGATGTACATGCAAGGGAAATCATGGATTCCCGCGGGAATCCAACGGTAGAGGCAGAAGTAACGGTGGAAAATGCAGTGACAGGAGAGACCGTGTGCGCGAGGGCAGACGTGCCGTCTGGAGCCAGTACCGGACAGTTTGAGGCAGTCGAGCTGCGGGACGGCGGAAAGGCATATCACGGCAAGGGCGTGGGAAAGGCCGTATCCAATGTAAACGGTAGGATTGCGCAGATGCTGGTAGGCAAGGATGCACTGTATCAGAACCGGATTGATGAGATGATGCTGGAGCTGGACGGCACGCAGAACAAATCTTCGCTGGGAGCAAATGCGGTGCTGGGTGTGTCGATGGCGTGCGCCAGAGCCTGTGCGGATGCTCTGGAGATGCCGCTGTACCGTTATCTGGGCGGATGCGGAAAAGGGACGATTCCGATGCCGATGATGAATATATTGAACGGAGGTGCCCACAGTAAAAACTGTATCGATTTTCAAGAATTTATGATTATGCCGGTCGGCGCCAAAGGAATCCGGCAGGGGCTGCAGTGGTGTGCCGAGGTGTATCAGGAGCTGAAGACACTGCTTGACAAGGACGGGCACAGTACCGGCGTCGGCGATGAAGGCGGCTTTGCGCCGGATTTAAAAGACACGTTTGAGGTGCTGGATTATCTGGTAAAGGCAGTAAAAAATGCAGGCTTCGAGCCGGGACGGGATATTTCCTTTTCTATGGATGCAGCGGCCAGCGAGCTGTTCCAGGAGGATGCTGCGATGTATTATTTCCCGGGCGAAACGCGCTCTTTAATACGCAAAAATGCGCGTACCATTGAACAGAATAATACGCAGGAATCGGAATGCATCTGCGAGGGCACAATGGTGGTGACGGAAGAAGTAAAGGAAGGCTGCATCAGCCAGACAGACTGCTGCTGCCTGACGCCGGATACGGACGGGCAGATGATCATGCGCTCCACTGACGAGATGATCGCTTATTATGAAAAGCTGGTGGACAAATATCCGATTATATCGATTGAAGATCCGCTTGATGAAGAGGACTGGGACGGATGGAAAAAGATCACAGAGCGCCTGGGGCATAAAGTCATGCTGGTCGGGGACGACTTATTTGTTACAAATGTAGCGAGGCTTATGCGCGGCATTAACAACGACTGTGCTAATGCTATTTTAATAAAGCCGAACCAGATCGGCAGCCTGACGGAGACGATGCTGGCGATCCGTACGGCAAAGGAGCATGGATACCGGACGATTATGTCGCACCGGTCGGGTGAGACGGAGGATACGTTTATTGCGGATCTGGCTGTCGGCATGCATACCGGGTATATTAAGACCGGAGCACCGTGCCGGAGCGAGCGCGTGGCGAAGTATAACAGGCTGCTGCGGATTGAGGAAGAGCTGGAAGGGTGAAGAGAGAATTATGAAATTTATGTTTAGTTATAATGCAAAATATTCTATAGTTACACAATAAAATATTCTCGTAATGAATAATAAAAAGACCTTGTAAACAGATCATTTGATCTGTTTATAGGGTCTTTTTTGTTTTCACGTATGAAGTTTCATAGGATATGATGAACGAAAACTTCTATTACATAACAATTTAATAACAAGTGTTATGCGCCAATAGGCATAAAGAAAAGAAAGCTCTTTTTAT
>CAJUHV010000121.1 GCA_910586445.1 uncultured Eubacterium sp. | reverse complement strand
GTTTTTGCAGAGTATCAAACATAGAAAACTCTATGTTTTGACCCCAGCATCATAATATTATAGTAATGAACAGACGCGCCCCTGCGTAAGCAGGGCGCGTCCTGATACAGAATACGGGAATGGAAAGAAAAATGGGTAATGGCAAAAGATGTTGCGAGATAGTGTGCTTTTCCCATTTTTTCTCCATTCCCGTATATCCCCGTATTGCAGCATAAAGGTTTCCTGCGCCCTCAGGCGCAGGAAACCTATTACCAGCAAGAAACTATGGCATCCTTTTACTACTGTAATGGATGTTCAATGCTAATGCGGATCGTGGTTCCATCTGGCGTTGTGTAAGTAACCATACTGGGATCGGCATGGTATGGCCGGATTTCACCGAAGAACCTCTCAAGGCGCTCTTTTTTTGGAATAGATTCGTAATTGCTGATAATTCCGTTTGCGTTGACGAAATCCAGAAATAATTCTCGAATTAAGAGAGATTTGTTTTTGTGCAGGTATAACATAACGAGGGCATTATTTGTCAGTCTGTCAGCAGCATAGAGGTCAAACTGGCAACGGCATTTATGCGCCGCCGCTTTGGGGTCAGGCTGCGGCGCATTTGCAGCCTTTCCGAAATCAGTAACCCCAAAAAATTTTTTCAGACGCTCCCTTTTCGGAATCCCGTTATATTCGTTGATAATCCCGTTTACACTGACAAAATCCAAAAATATTTCCCGGATACATCCAGTTTTACTTTCCTGCTGTCCCATCATCGTATACGCATTCTCCGTCTGTTTATCAACAATATCGAACGAAAATGCACATGAATCATGATAGCGATTCATAAATTATTCACCTCATTTCCCGGCTATTCCAGCCGTATTCTATATATTTAGATTAAGAATTTTATCTTCCAATCTATAATATTAGTATATCATATTTTCTCTTTTAGATCAAATGTTCGGCATTTTGGGTTATGAAAAAAACGCTCATAAATGAGCAGAAAAAAAAAGAAATTATTAAATTTTTGTGAACTTTTTTATGGCTGGTAACATAGGAATCGTAAGAGGATGGGAAGGGCAAATTTGTATGGATTTTATTGCGGACATGAACAAATAATGCCGAAAAAATGATGTGTGTGGAATACGGAAACACATAAAAAAGGGAGATTGCGGGACTTTCACCAGAGAAAGCCCCGCAACCGTTTTACGCAGCGTTATCCGCCACTCTCTGTAATACCTGCCGTCTCCATTGCTCGACAAAAGCCTTAACTTCGGGCGTCATAGAACAATTTCCAATGCCGCGCACCTGTATGATTTTCGATCCTCTTATTTCAATCGTGTAGAACGGTTTGGCTTCATCTGTGCATTGGCGCAGGAATAAGATCATGCACTCTTTTTTTGCTACACGGTCAGCATAACTGCCGACACAGTGATGAAGTGCATTCCCTTCTGCTTCCAGTTCCCTCGGCGTGGCAGGGACGACAATCTTCATGCCGCCCGCTTCAAACGCCATACGCTCTCTGGCGTCCCTCACGGCTGCTTTGAAATCCTGCATGAGCTGTGCGCTTTCTTTGATTTTAAATCGTTTCTGTACCCTGTCATGGGCTTTACGCAAGGCTTTCGGATACAAGACGAAGGTATTTTTAAGATCATAATCTAAACTATCGCACATTTCAAGATAATCCCTGTATTCCGTCACAATATCCTGCATTTTCTGATAGTAGGTACAGCCATACCGACCTTTGCGACTACGCTGGGGCAGGAACTGTCTTTCTGTATAGCGGATCAGCTTATGTACCGTGATATATTTTAAGATTGGCAGTATATTGTGCTTTACATCATTTGCTAGCTGCCAGACGAGCAACTGTTGGCGGTCTTTTATGCCTGCATACGATTGAAATATCTTTAGAACAGCAAGGTCTACATCCAGCCCACGTAAGAAATCCACATCTTCTGCGGCGATGCCGAGAATCTTGTGTGTGCGTTTCTGCGTTTCATCCAGAATTTTTCCATCACTATGGTATGCCAAATCAGATACGATGTTATAAAAGCCCATCTTGCATAAATGCTCCAGCCGTGGGTGTTGCAGGTACTCCCTTAGAAACGGCAGGGCCTGCATGTGCTCATGAAAGTAATGGTAAAAGTCTGCGATGTTGCAGTATTGCCACGGGGTTCCCAAAAAAACTTTTGGAAGATTTTTTGTATACAGATGTCCGCAGGTGTCGCCCTCAAAATGGTACTGATACATGAAATACACTGGCCTTTCTCCCTTTTTCCAGTTTGTGATTATGCCGCTGTTGCAGGAATAGTAGTAGTGCTCGGTGCAGATCTCTCCATCGGAGTCCCGCCATATAAACTGACGCGCATTTTCGTAGATATCTATTTCAGGAATATCTGCCCTGTAAGAGTAATGTGCCTTTATAATCCGCACTACGAGTCTGCCGTCTCCCATGTTCTGGATCACTTCAAAAGTTTCCCGGTCATACATATTGCTTCCACGACGGCTGCGGGGCTTTGCTATAAGTTCGTGCCTGCAATGTGGGCAGATGGCTTTGCTGCCTTGTTTTATGTCAGACAGTGTGATTTCATGGCTGCAGGCGGAGCATATGCCGGTCACCTCTTTTTCACGCTTGTAATCATAGAAAAAGTAGGCGGGCATAACGGATTTGATCCAGCTTTTAAGCCCGTGCGGCAGGGCTGGTATCCCTTCTATACGGGCTATGACGGCTTTTTCTCTGGTAATCTGGCGTTCGACGGCGTTCCAGAATAGCGTCCTAAGCGGCTGTGAGCGCCAGGAAGCCGTCTGTATCTGCATGGAAATAACGCTGGACACGCTTCCCATCCAGATTGGAGTAAAAAGCACACTGGCTGCTGAAATCATAGCTGCTACAGTCCAGACGGTCAAATGATGCGGTACGCCATGCTGTGCTGCCATCTTCCTTTCTTTCTAAAGTCAGGAAATCATCTTTGGTATGAAACATCGTCCAGAGGGGCTTATAATCCCCTCTGACGGCCTGTTCGCGTGGATAGATATACAAAACCAGTGTCCTGTGGTGTGCGATGGTCTTGACCGCCGCAGTGACGATATAGTTAATCTGTTTTGCGTGGAGAATGCCGTTCGCAGATGAAAGCTTACGGTCAGGAACGGCATATGCACGGCATTTTCTCTTGTTGATTTTCATAATCACATCATTCCTTCCAGACTTATTTGTTCGTAGCCATTCGATGGTTTGTCCTTCTGCTTCTTTTCTGCTTTAATTGATTTTTTGGCGGCTGTTTTAGTTGTAGTGCCGGTATACGGTTTCGGGATGAACGTTTCCTCTTTCTCCTTATCCTCCTGGGCGTCTGCTGCATTGAAATAATCCTCTCCCCATTGATAGCATAGCCCGTCGGGTACATCACATCCGTAGCCTCCACCATCCTGTTGGATACCCATGTCCTCCATTTCCTGTTTAACATATTCTTTCGCCATACGAGTGATGTATTTAAAGCAGTTAACCATGCTTTTACGCGGATGCATGGTTTTTCGGGCAAACTCCGTATCTTTGCGGCACAGCTCCTGAATATGCGCTGCCACGCACTCTTTCATGTTGCGTCTGGTAAGCCGCTCCGTTTCCGTGCTGATACGCTTTAGCGAAGCTTCTAAGGCTTCCTCATCGCTCATGTCATTAAGCTTCTGCAGTGCTGCATCCTCTGCCTGTTTCTTTGCCGCCTGCCTCGCTTCCCACTCCGCCTTGCGTTTTGCCTCTGCTGCTTCATGGGCTTTGCGCCTTTCTGTGTCGTCCTGAGTCGGAGCAGCAGAGCCAGACATATCAAGCACCAGCTCCTTTTGCTGCGCTACAGGCTGTGTGCTGGCTGAGGCAGTGGCTTTCGGCGGTGCTGCTGGCGCCTGCCTTGTCGTGCTGGTCTGTGCCGGAGCGGGAGATTTCACAGCAGGCTTTCCATTAGGAACAGGCGTTGCAGGTGCAGGTTCTGTCTTCTGTACAGCAACTGGTCTTTGCTGTGTATCTGCCGTTTGGCAGGCAGGCGGTGCAGCCTTTGGTGAGGACTGGGGATTATGCTGTGCGACAGGCGGCGTGTTGTGCAGCAAAGCTTCTGACGGCTTTTGCTGTGATCGTTCTGCATGATGTGTTGATGGAGCCGGTGCTGTCCTTACAGGTGTGCTGTTAAATGGAGTGTTAAAAAGATCCCATCCATCCGTATCAAATGAGTAACTCATATCAGAATGCCTCCTTTACACGGGATGCTGTCAGTATGCGGTATCCCGTAATTGTTTTGTGGATGCACCCGGCGGCGCGCCGCCTTATACAGAATTAGCAGGAATTACACGTTTATTATATTAGCCATGCCATAACGAATGAAATGATATCGGATCGGGTTTTTCCTAACGGAAATCGTTTTTTTATTCAGAAGAACTACCGCAAAAGCCGCATGGGGAAAGGAATTATTGTGTTGGATTGAGAAATCGGGATTTTTAATAAACTTTTTTATGTATATATAGCATTCTTTCAACAATTCTTTACAAAAGTTCTCTAAAA
>CAJUHV010000120.1 GCA_910586445.1 uncultured Eubacterium sp. | reverse complement strand
ACAGGCCCGGATTCTTGGTCAGCAGATATGTCACCTGCATGCCCTGCTGCATACCTTGGCGCATGCCTTCCACCATGCTTTTCTGCCTGACCTTTTCTGCCAGCTCGTCAAACCATGATGTGAATTTTTCTTCTACCATGTCGTTCACCTCTTCCATGTCTTTCAGATCTGAATATAAGTGCCTGTAGACCGTCCCCAGGACATCTGCCAGCTTCACCCCGTCCCCCTCGCTGATGGCTCCCTCTGACAGCGCCTTATGGAATGCGCTTTCTATGTCGCCCAGCATTGCCTTGAACTCTTCCATGCGGCCTGCGCGTTTCTGCGGGGACAGCTTTTTAATCCCGCGCATCTTCAGCTGGTACAGCGGCAGGAGCAGGACCAGCCCTTCTTCTTCGATCTCGCCCACGCTCTTTGCCAGCAGCTGCATTACGGGCACCTCGTACCGGAATTTCTCCCCTGACGGCATCTGGAACCATATGGTGTATGCCGGGGGAATGCCCCTGTTTTCCTGCAGGTAGACCACCTTTGTCTGCGCAAAGCGCAGCGCGATCCCGTCCCCATCTTCCTCCCTGTCTCTCTTCGCCTCTTCAAAGCAGTATTCGAACACCCTCAGCGCTATCGTCTCATCTTTTTTCAGCTAGAATTCTATATGGTAATTGTCCCCGCCTATCGCAAGCAGGAAATCCGAAAACAGCCTGCTCACCCCGTCCGGATGTGTTCTGTCGATAAAAAGGCTATGCTGCTGTCCGCCGGATAGTCCTTCTGGAATAATCCATTGATAAAATGTACGATTGACGCATGCGACATGTTCATGAGCATCTTGCATGCCCAGTCAAATACCTGCTTCTGCTTTGTGTCCTCGTTTCGTTTTTCGTGCATATGCTCCTTTTTCTTATGTGGATTTATTTTGGTTTATGGCCGCGGCCTGCTTTGGCTCTGGCTGTTTCATTGTTTTTTTGCTGTTTATTTGATTATTATATAGTTTATCCGGGTATGCGTCAACCTGTGAAATGTTTATTGATAAAAACTAATTTTAAATGCAAAAGAACCGGCTGCACGCTATCCCAGTTTCAGAATAACACCCATCAGCCAGTTCCCTTTTCTTATGTTCGTTTGTTTGTTTTGTATTGTTTGTTTTACTCGTATTTTTCGTGTTTGGTCAGATCTTTTGTTCATAAATCAAAAATTATTTTTCATTATCCTTCATACAGCGGTACATAAAACATCGCAAATTTACGTTTCCCAAATTTAAATATTATGATCTTATAGTCATCCAGCTCGTAGTAGGTTTTGCATCTGTGAAGCATAAAATTATCGTATTTTTTATTAATTCTCATAGATAAAATGACCTTTGCAGTTAGTGTCGTACCGTCAGTATAATTATTCTGAACAAATACGCGGTATCTACATGTTTCAGATATTTTAAACGTATGGCTTAATATACCTGTTCCTTCTACATAACGAGCTGTACCAGTATCATTCATAATTCCAAGCCAACACTTTTTATCCGACGGCTTTATTATGACAGATGCATCAATCCGTCCACCTGATTGTACCTTATAATCACCACTAACATATCTCGTATTCGGCCTTACTGTCCAATCAATATCATAGAATATTCCTTCCTGAGCTGTCGAAATACCTTCATCCGGCGAAGAAATAATTTCAATATTATCCCAATCCAAATCTTCTACATTGCAATAGTATTCTACCATGCCATCTTCAGCAACAACTGCTGTACCTGGTGCTTGTTTGTCTGCTGTGCTTTGACCATTTAACGCTTCAGCTCCATTCGTCACAGCTGCATCACTCATAGCACTTACCACATCTGTCTCGTTAATCTGCTCTTCCGTATTCTGATAAATAAGGTTATGAATGTCCGCCACAGTTGCACCGGATGCATATGCAGTCGTTACGGACATCATAACAAACGCGGCTGCCAGAGCTGTTGTAGCAGTCTTGCCTGACGGTTTTGTTTTCACGTACTTTAACATAAAATCCATTCTCCTTGCTAGTTGTTTTCCGTCTTTTGACAAGGTTGAGATAAAAAAGCTGTCTCTTTTGGTTTTTTTCCCATCAGGAATCAGCTGCATGATTTTGTCAAAGTATGGCTTTGCGTTATGCAGGTTGCCTGTTGCTTCTAATGCGGCCAGGTCCGCCATGCATTCGCTCCAAAGATTTACTGTACGAAAAAGTATGTAAGCAGCCGGATTATAGCAGTTGATCAACAAAGCAATGATGACCAGCATTTTAAATTTTAGATCACCATGCTTATGATGTGATAGTTCATGGAAAAAGATCAGTTCCAGCTCCTGCTCGGTGTAATCATGTTCCGGCAGCAGGACTTTTGGATGTTTTATGCCGATGATCAGTGGTGAATATACAAGCACATTTCTGTGAAGCTCCAGCCTGCCCTCTGGAATATCCAGTTTTTTACATACCCGCTTAAATACGCTCACCATCATCGGATCGATCTCCGGGATATTATCCTGCATGATCAGATACCATCGGATACTGCCGAGTATATACAATATAATCAGAATGCTTACAATTACAAACCACCAGAATGCAAATATGCGCAGGCCGCTTGTAATGTTCCTCGTTCGTGCAAATACAACTCTCCATAACCGGATATGGCCGTCAAACCACCCCCGATAGGCAAAAAGTACTGCAGCATATCCGATCGGCAGTATGTACATAATACTGATCCAATGCAGCATATCATAAATCAGCCTGGCATTTGTTGCCATAAAAAAGCCCCGTAACATCCTCCATGCAATGAACAGCAGGGTGCTGGTTACGGAGCTTATCAGTACCGCGAAAAATAACTGATTAATCAAATTCATTGATTTTCTTCTTTAGTTCCTCTCGATCTGACTCGCTCAGCATACCTTTACCAAACAAACCACATACAAACGACGCCATGCTGCCGCCATTCCAAAACTGAACATAATCTTTTAACACATCATCTTTGTATTCTTCTTTGTCAACTAATGGCTGATAGTAGAAACATCTACCTTTTCGGTACATTTTCAAATAATCTTTTTTGACAAGTCTTGCGAGGAAGGTTGATACCGTCTGTGTCTTCCAGTTTTTGCCATGCTGCGTATTGACCATCTCCGTGATCTCCTGCATAGACAGATCTTGGGAACTATCCCATACACATTTCATGACGACTTTCTCACACTCTGTAATTTCCTTTGCTCTCATACTCCATCCTTTCTCAACCATATAAATAGCGTACTACACCCTATGGTTGTCTACAACTTTTAATTGTGGCCATAGTTTTAAATCGCAAATGCGCAATTTCTTGTTTTATAAAAATATAACCAAAATTATGTCTCTTAGTATATCCGAAAAAACGCCAGAAAACAAGAGAATTTTATCGATATTTCATATGTTTTTTCATTTATACAAAAATATTTGTCGGAACTGACACATGTACGTTAACTACTATTGTATCTAAAAAAATACAATTTATTCTGTTTTTCTTTTCATTTTTTCAAATAACTACAGATGAATGTGACGTAATCCATGTCCGTTTTTTTTCACAGATCAATAGTATAATTCTGTTTTTAGCAGGATCGTAATAATAAATTCACTGCATAAGCAGAATATTTTCCCGGTCTGATGCATACTCGATCAGCTCTTCTGTAAATCCATGTATGGAAAATAATACAAATATTTTTTCGCGCACTCTGGTTTGAAAACGCACCGTCCTGCTTTTTGTCTCCAGGCTTTTCAGCACGTTCATACCTACCTGGCCGCTCCAGTATTTACATTCTCCAAATACTGCTCTTCCCTCATCTGCATTCATGCCCAGCAGGTCAATTTCTACATCCTGATCCCAGTACCGCCCGGCCTGCAGAAGATTCAGTTCTGAATGCATGAGCTTTTCCCTGCATACCTGTTCGTACACATAGCTGACATGGCTGTCTATAAAATGAGCGCGGATCTGCCTCATAACGTAATCCTGCTTTCCGATTTCAAGCTGCCCTTTATATGGATATACAAAGCGGAACCAGAATGCAATATAATTATCCTTAATCCGGTACAGTACTTTTTTTGATTTTTCTGGATTACGTTCTGTGACAGGCACTTCTTTCTCTAATAGATCCAGATCGATCAAGGTGTCCAGATAGGAAACCAGCTTAACCTGACTGGTTTCCAGACGTCCGGCGATTTCTCCCAGCCTGCGCGCGCCCTGTGCAATCGTGCGGATGATAGAAAAATAACTGCCGACATCTTCCACCTCATTCTGAAGCAGAAACTCCGGCTCGTCATATAAAAATCTGCTGGCATCCAGCACATTATGACGTATGGCATCATAAATATCGTCCTCATCTATAAACAGCTCAATATATTTGGGAATGCCGCCAGTCACTGCGTACCGCTCAATCTGCTTTTCGTAATCAGCCTGCGGCATAAAGCCATGATAGCAGGAAAACGGAATCTGCCCCAGTTTCAGCTGCCCTGTCCGCCTGCCATAGAGCGGACTGGAATAATTCAATGTCTGGGACTTCATCATTGTAAGCAGCGAACCGCATAAAACAACCATTGTATGGCTGTCTTTTAACATTGTATCCCAAATCCGCTGAAATATGGACGGAAATGCAGGATTTTCTCTGCCCAGATATTGAAATTCATCGATCAGTATCAGTGGTTTTTCCTTGTTTAACAATATATACCGAAATATATCATCCCATGTGCAAAGCTGCCCTATTTCTTCTACAGATTGTTTGTTTTTTTCATATTGTCCTGTGCATTTGAAATCTGCAGTCTGTTCTACATATTCCAGCGCAGCCGCTGCAAAGTTTCTTTTATTTATATGCTCCGATTCTTCAGAAGCCAAAAAATACAGGCCATCCACGTCCTGCAGAAACCGGGATAACAGCGCTGTCTTTCCAGTGCGCCTGCGTCCATATAAAATCACCAGCGAAGACGTCTTTTTCTTATATTCACTTTTCAAAAAAAGCAGCTCTTTATCCCGATCAATAAATTGTTTCACGATTCCATCCCCTTATTCCAAAAATCTATACAGGCACGCTCTAGAGCGTGTTTGAAAAATGCTTTCCGTGAGATGTGCTTCACACTTGG
>CAJUHV010000119.1 GCA_910586445.1 uncultured Eubacterium sp. | reverse complement strand
CAAGCAATGTGTCAGCAGGCTGTATGTATATACTATCTTTAAGTTAAGTAATCCCTTGCCTTTTGTATCTGCCGCCCAGTTCCTCAAAAATTGTCTTTGCCATTGTCTGTTACCTCCACATTCTTTTTATTTTGAATGTTCGCAAAATCCATCCTACATCACATAAGCAAACAGAACAATCAGCACCACACCCGCCAGAAGACCTGCTGATTTGTTGATCACGACATCAGCTGCTGCACTGCCAATGCGTATATTATCCTCTGCCGGCAGATATTGTATCAGCTTTGGAATATTGACATCAAAATTATCAGGCATGGAAGAGTCCCGCAGTGCCTCTTTCAGCTGCGCCTCTGCTGTCTCATCTCCCAACAGGTACGCATACGTATATTCTTCTGCCTGTATGCTGCGGTTCATTTTTTTCAGCATCTGATAATCCGGCTCACCCACAAATCCGGTTCCAAACCGGCTGCTGTCTATCACGCTGTCCGACACATTCCGGTAAGGAGCCTCATAATCAGGAGATGAACCAATTCCACATACATTAAAAAAACAGCCTTGAATCTGTATGGTGTCATCAATAGAAATGCCGTGTTCACTGGCATAACGTTTTTCCAACAAAATTTCTCCATCCTGTCTGGGCAGCCTTCCAAAATCCGCCTGCACCCTGTCTATACTCTGCCTGTCAGCAAAGATACGCAGGACAGATCCGTCTTCTATTTCAAAATCCAGATAAAAATGCGCTTCTATCGTAATGCCCCTATCCTGCAGCCTGTACATTTCTGTATCAGAAAGAGTTGCAAACAAAGTAAACTGTCCATCCTCCACAGCCTGCCTCTGCCGCCCCTGATATAACCGCCTCCTTAAATACGCAGACATAACACTGTTATGCTGACAACCAAAAAATTTACTATATCTATACTGTCTGTATTTATATTATATTGGCCATTGTCAAAAACAGCATAACGCTGTTATGTTAAGAATCTGCAAAAAACAGAAGCATTTTCTGTCCATATCTGCGGCCGTTTCTGTATAGATTTCATGATGTCCTGCCAGCTATGCCTGCCCGCCCTGCTACAAAATAGGACACAATCAGTTCAATGCTTTTCAACGAAACACTATGGCCATAAATAAACAGGGTTGCCGCAGTAAAGACTGCATATACAAGATATAGCTTTAATTCCAAATCGGATTCTGTTAGAGCATATCTTGTATATACTTTTCTTAGTGCGACAGCCCCTGTATGTATTATAGTATTATTTTATCATCTTTTAAACACTTCAGCAATAAATTTTATGCCGTTAACATCAACCACATATTAAAACTGCTGCACAATCAGATCTTATGCTTTACAACAGCGTACATCCCATATCCTTCATACGGCCTGTTGTAGTATCGGTCAAATCCGCGTGCTTCTGCAAACAGCGGGTCATATACCCTGCCATTTAACTCTACCCACGCATGTCCGGTATCTGTAGCTACATATACGGTTTCACAGCCGCATTCGTGGAATAAAAATGCAGTCGCCGATGCTTCGGATACACAGCATCCCTGATGCCTGTCGAAGATGTCATTTGCAAATGTAACCTCCCATCCGGCCTGCCTGTAAATCGGGTTCAGCCTCCGGTACTGCCTGTATGGAAACTGAAAGATCCAAAGAAAACACTTCTTGATCTTCTGCTCCAGTGTATCTTCCGGCCTAGTAATCTGAAGTACAATACTGCGTGCTTTTATCATCGTCTGGATCTTTTGAACATCTGCAGCTGTCGCTGCTGCCCGTCCGTCTTTTTTCAGCTGAATACCGTCTACCATACAATCAGCTGCCATTTTCCCATTTTTCCTGTCAAAATAATAATAGCTCTCGCCCAGCTTTTTCCAGCCGCACACGATCTGCCCGGCTCCGTCGATATAATAAGTACTGCCCGATTCTGTAATAAACGTATCTGACAGTTTCCTGCACATATACTGAAGCGGCTTTGCCGACAATATGTAAACGCCGCCTTTATCCAGAGAAAGCCTCAGATTTCCCTGTCCGCTGACAACTGCCGGATGATACAAAACCGTCACAAAATCCCGCCTGCGTTCCGAGTAACGGTACACATATACTGCACTGCCTGCTTCCATGGCATTTGTATTTTTTACAGGCAGGACAAGCTCGGCACCAGCTTTTGAGCGGTTTCCAAATGCTATTTTATAAACCGAGGCTTTGTTTTGTGCAATACCGCTTTTTTTCAGCGCTTTTTGCAGATCAGATTTTAAATTACCAGCCGTACTGCCTGCCTTACTTCTCTGCAGTTTCAGGCTCAGGACTCCGCCCGCCTGCTTCAGGCGGCTTTGATCCATCATTACATAATATTTTTCCCCATCCGTATCAATCAGCTTCATTTTCAATGCTTTCCCACATTTCGAAAGAGCTTCAGCCGCCTCCGCTTCGAACTTAATCTGTTCCGGCACAGCATACCTCTCCCCGTCGCTGCCTGCTGCACGAACAGAAACTACAATCTGATCTGTGCCTTTTTTTGCAGCTGCTTGTTTGATCAGATCCTTACGGATCTCCAGCCGCACACGATCCGCCTCACCCAGCAGAACACTGTTTAGCCGTATTCCCACAGCGCTTGTCTTCCCATTTCTTTTTACGCTATATTTCACCGGCACAATTGAAATAGAAGTTAAATTTCTGCATTTGGAAAATGTCCCTTTTACAAGATCACTTACGCTGTTTGGAAGTTCTATTTTTCGCAGCCTGTTACAATTGGAAAATGCCTGCTTTTGAATCCCCTTTACTGTATAAGTGCTGCCATACGCCTCGATCTGCTGCGGGATTACGACAGACCGTACGACGTCTTGCGTGCAGCCAGATACATAGCAGGTATCTCCATCCAGTGTATACATAATGCCCTGACTGTCTGTAAAAATGTCATTGTCTGTCTCATCGTATTCTTGGTTTTCTGTTTCATCATATTCTTGATTTTCTGTTTCATCATATTCTTGGTTTTCTGTTTCATCATATTCTTGGTTTTCTGTTTTGTCATATTGTTGATCTTTGGGAACATTCCCGTCTGCCTGATTCTGCTCTGTATCTGCCCCTTGCGCACCCTCTTGATTATCCACTGTGCTGTCTTGTGCCACACCATCTTTATGTTCTAAGCTATCCGCCTTGTCGATCGGTATATTTTCAGTATTGGTCTGGACATTATTTTCCGGCGCATTCCCAGCTTTGATCTGATTATGATCTTGTACTGCACTCTCTGCTTTTGCCTGTCCATTATTTTGTGCCGCACTCTCTGCTTCTGTTCGGCTATTATTTTGTATTCTGCTCTCTGCTTTTGCCCATCCATCTTTTTGTGCCCTGCTCCCGGCATTCGTCCAGTCACTATTGGTGTCTGCATTCCAAGCATTTGTCTTTCCATCTTTTTGTGTCACAATCCCTGCATCTGCCGGTCCATTATTTGAGACTATGCTCTCTGCTTTTGTCTGTCCATTATCTGCAGCTGCATGCCAAGAATCTGCCTGTCCCTCATCTGGGGCTGTATTTCCTGTTTTCGCCCAGCCGTAATTCTCCTGCGCATAGACCATAGGCACGGCATGGAACAAAAATAATGTAATAACCGCCATAACAGCATTGCGCTTAATGACGGTTTTGAAAAATTTTTTTCTATTGTTTAACCTTTTCATATGGCTGTTCCTCTTTTATTTAAATGTGAAAAAACTTAATTTGTGTCTGGATAAACTACTGGAGCGGGAATAATTTTTAAGCCCCGCTCCAGCAATTCTTGATTCTAAATAGGAAAGAGACAATAAACTGTTTCTGACGTTTATTTTGCAGCAACATTCCCGTTTTTGTCAATCAAGCACCATTTTCCACCTTTACATACAGCTGCCAGTCCTTCGGAAAAACCATTAGCCTGATCATACTGCGGTTTTATGACCTCTTTTCCTTCCATGTTTACGTAACCCATTTTATTACCTCTGCTGACCGCTGCCAGCCCTTCGGAAAAGTTCACTGTCCAAGTATATTTCGGCTTGATAATTTCTTTTCCTGCCTGATCAATCATCCCTATTTTCCCGTTTTTGTCCGTTACCCATGCATATCCATCCTCAAAATGCGCATCAATCTGGTTATATTTTGGCTTGACTATTTCCTCGCCTTTTTTATTAATACAGCCCCGTTTTCCGTTTTTGTCAACTACTGCAATGCCATTCAAAAAATCTCCTGCTGTACTATACCTGCACGGAATAACTTCCTTTCCATTCTGATCAATATATCCGAGTTTCCCGTTTTTGCTAATTGCAGCCAGTCCTTCAGAAAAGCTGCCTGCCCAATCGTATTTCAGCCCGATGACCTCTTCTCCTTTTTTGTTGACATAACCGCATTTTCCATTTCTGCTGACTGATGCCAGTCCTTCGGAAAAGCTCGCTGCCCAATCATATATCAGCCCGATGACCTCTTTTCCTTTTTGATTAATATAGCCGTACTTTCCTTTTTTACCTACTTCCGCCATGCCTTCTGCAAATAGTTCCGCTTCGTCATATTGCGGCTTTACGATTTCCTTTCCTTTTTTATTGATATAGCCATATTTTCCTTTTTTGCTGACCTGCGACATGCCTTCTGTAAACTCAGAGGCAGAATCATAATTCACTTTCAGAACTTCTTTGCCCTTTTTATTGACAAATATATACTTTCCGCCCTTTCCCAGTCCTGCCAGTCCTTCTGAAAAATGACCAGGTGAAGAACAGCTGTCATACTGCAGCTTAATAACTTCCTTTCCATTTTTGTCAATATATCCATATTTACCTGCTTTTCCTACCAGAGCCAGACCATCTACAAATTTCGGATTGGATATCCCGTCATATTGCGGCTTTATCACTTCCCGGCCGTTTTGATCAATAAATCCCCATCGACCTCCACAGATCACCGGCGCCAGGCCTTCATTAAAATAGCCAATATAATCTTCGTCACTATACCTGCTCAGTGCTGTTGCTGCCTGCGCTGTCATGACCGGCATCATTAATATAAGGCACAGCAGCATACACAATGCTCCTTTGATCCTGCGTACAGTCTTGCTGTACATGTTTCCTTTTTGTTCTGTTTTCATTTTTCATTCTCCTTTTTATGCTTCTTTTGCTGTTTTTTGCTCCTTTTGCAATTTTTTATGCTCCTTTTGCTGTTTCTTTTAGGCCCCTTTTGCTGTTTTTTAGGCTCCTTTTGCTGTTTCTTTTAGGCTCCTTTTGCTGTTTTTTAGGCTCCTTTTGCTGTTTCTTTTAGGCCCCTTTTGCTGT
>CAJUHV010000118.1 GCA_910586445.1 uncultured Eubacterium sp. | reverse complement strand
GCTAAGTGGGGAGTGCAGATCGCGGGAATGATTTTTCAAACACGCTCTAGAGCGCCCTTTTCAGAAAAATACTTTTCATAAAAATCCATCAATTCTTCAGATCTCACCATACGATGCTGACGTATTCTGCATACTACTCCACATTTTCCGATAATTCTGAGAACGCACCTACCGATTTACACTTTTCTAAAATATTGTAACATAGTACAACATGATTGAAACAAGCTGATGAAAATTTTAAAATTTAGCTGTTTTTTATAACCCTTTCTATAAACTCTCCCGGCATCATAATCTCTGGCATTTCAATCTCTACATCCAAAAAATCTTTGTCACCTGTAATAAAAATATCTATATTTTCAATAATGGCAGTATAAAGCACGGGATAATCATTTAGATCCCTAATATCAAAAAGATTTCCCAGCATATGTCTAGAGCGTGTTTGAAAAATGCTTTCCGTGAGATGTGCTTCACACTTGGTGGAGAATTCATCCCAAATTTATGAGGCATAGCGGGCTATGTTGATTAAATTTGGGATAGATTCTCCGCTAAGTGGTGAGTGCAGATCGCGGGAATGATTTTTCAAACACGCTCTAGGAGTGTAAACAAGCTCATATGACAAGTCCGATAAAAAGGAATCAACGACATATCTTTTTTTCGGAAATTTTCTGGCAACAACGGCAGTTAATTCATCAATTATAAAAGATGACAAAACCAACTTATGATTTCTTGTGATATAATCTAAAATTTTCCTGAATTGTTCATTTGGGAAGAGCAGCATTGAAATCAGGATATTTGTATCTAACATTATTCGCATTTATATTGCCCGCCTCTTTCTGCCCGAATCTCCTTTACAAGCTTTATAACATCCTGTTCATTTTTAACGCCTAATTCCTCTGCTGCACCTCGAAAAGCCTCCTGTGCTTTTTGCAGGGCATTTGTGGAAGCATTTGTTAAAATAACCTTATCGCCTTCTTCCATAAAAAGAATTTTGTCGCCTTCTCGTATTCCAAGCGCATTTCTAATTGCGATCGGTATTGTAATTTGACCTTTCGACGTTACTTTCGCCAATTCCATATTTGTAATCTCCTTTCATATTCCTTACTTTCCTTACATTTTATTATATTTATTAACAGTAAAATGTCAACCTGTTTTATAAGCTTGTTTTTTCGGTAAATATAAAAATAGAAAATGGAGCTGCCGCACCAAGTAAAAAATACACATTACATCAGACCTTATACGGCTTATTCCCCTACAGGAACAAAACAATCTGCATATTGTATACTTTATCCTTATTGCGGCAGCTCCATCAGCTGCAGTATATTTTATATAGTTCTCCTGCCTGATCAGCAAAGAACATATTAACCTCTGTTCCATGCTCCTTCAAGCAATACTCTGTCACTTCTACATCAAGCAGTACTCTGCCGCTGCAGCCTCTTTTGGGGGCAGAGCATTCCACACAGCCCGCTCACATTTTATTCTGAAATCGCAATCTCCACCCGATCACTTCCAAATGAAGGCAATACAATCAACGCAGCTACCTCATCGACATCAATAACCCTGTCATAACCTGTCATATGATACGCTTTAGACTTACTGCTGTCCACATATCCAGACATACCGCCATCTGCTAAGTAAGGAATTCTCGTTCCGTCTTTTAATACCACGCCCTCTACCTGAGGAACACAGAAATTATCGTCATCTTCCGCAGGAGCCTCGCCGACAGAATAATTCACTTTCATGGATATCGGTGAAATATCGATATTGTCCAGCGTAAACTCTGTTCCTGCAACCTTCTTTCCTACCTCAATAGTTTGAGCTGAGCTTGCATCTGGAAGAGTTATTTCAAGATCCCATTTTCCCTCTACCGCCGGAGTAAACTCTGCTTTTGCAAACGTTCCCAGATTTTTAAAATCGACATGGATTGTCTTGCCAAGCATCGAACCATTCACATCTGAAACATATGCCTGAATAATATATTCCAGATCTCCATTGCTGTCTGTATAATGACAGATCGTGCTTCCATCTTCATAATTTTCCAACGGCGTTCCGTCTTCATATACCGGCTGGCCGTTTTCATCAGGGATAATTCCATCATACATAGTCCCGCTTGTATTAATATGCGAAGCGTCATCCGCCGACTGGTCTTCCTGATATACATTGACCCTTTCGAATCCCGGTTCTGCCTTATCCTCTAGGCTATAGCCGGAGATTTTAAATGACATATACGCAAATCTTTCATCCACAACAACCGTATTCGGCGCTATCGTAATCCCGCTGTCTGTTACAGAAAGTGACGAATCATCTGGATCTTCCTCATACACTTTTGCCACGTTCTTTTCTGTAAGCGTCTGCTGCTGGTCGTCAGAGGCCTGAATATTGCCATTCATGCCTCTTCCCCAATAATGATGGATCGCTGCTGCAGCGGCGGTTACACTGCTGACTGCTACTATGCAGACACATGCGACAGCTGCCGCCCGTGTTTTAAATAATCTCCTGCTTTCCATATCTGCTCTTTTCATATAATCGATGTCCTCCTTCTGAATCATTTCAAAGGCTTGATTAGTTTTCTTCAACACAATTTCCGACAATTCTATTTCTTCAGAAAAAAAATTTTTATTCTTTGACATCTTTACCCTCCTAACAATCGCGGTAATACTCTTTCAGTTCTTTTCTTCCTCTTGCAACTCTCGTCTTGATCGTATTAAGCGGTAATGACAGCATTTCTGCGATTTCTCTCATCTTAAATCCCTGTCCATAATACAATTCCATAGGCAGTCGATAGCGTTCATTGATCGAGGCATATGCCTCTTTTAATTCAATATTATATTCATCGCATTTTGACGGTTCCTCATAAGATTCCATATTCGTATAAACTGAATTGCCCCTTATGATGTCATAGCAGTGGTTTATTAGAATCCTTGTCATCCATGTCTTAAAAAACTCTGGTTTTTTAAGCATATACAGCTTTTCCCAGCAAGTGAGAATTGTGTCCTGAAGAGCATCTGCTGCATCATCTTCATTCATTAGAATTGCAATGGCCGTTCTATACATATCTTTCATATATAGCTGCATTAATTCGGTAAATGCGTCTTTATCATGCCTCTGCGCCTTCTTTATCAAAAACTTTGTTTCATTGCTTTTCATCAGCTTTCTCCTACGCGCGTATGAATGCAAAACAAATACAAGCGCCATTCATTTTGTTTTACATTCATTAGACGGAAATTTTTCTTTTTTGGTTTCAAAATTTTTCGCTGTAACATTTTTTCGTATTTACGATATACTATATAAAATCCAAGTACAGGAGTCTTTATGAATCCAAAAAGACGAATGCTCTCACTTCTTTCTGTCCTCTTACTGACTGTTCTGTCTCTTGCCGGATGTGGAAAAGAGGATGTTCCAGAAAAAACACCCGCAGAAGCTGCTCTCACAAAGGTTACGTTAAATGAAGTCGCGCACTCAATCTTCTACGCGCCGATGTATGCTGCGATTGAAAACGGATATTTTGCCGAGGAAGGCATAGAATTGGATTTGGTTACTGGTTTTGGCGCTGACAAAGTAATGGCTGCGGTTTTATCAGGAGAAGCACAGATCGGATTTATGGGGCCTGAGACGACCGTATATACTTATAATGAAGGCACCTCGGACGCTGTCGTAAATTTTGCACAGCTGACGCAGCGTGCGGGCAATTTTATTGTGTCCCGTGAAAAACAAAAAGATTTCAAGTTATCTGACTTAGTCGGAAAAGATGTGCTCGGAGGCCGGGCGGGCGGTATGCCCAGCCACGATGTAACATAGGAACACATCAGAGGCGGCCTCGGCTCACAGCGAACCCAGCAAGGCGGCCTCTGACCCTGCCGGCTCTATTTTATATTCGGTTTCGGATTTCATTTGTTATTTTACTGATAAATTCATCCAATGTCATTACAGAAGTTTTGGCAGTGTCTCTGTCACGAATAGAAACCGTGCCATTTTCAGCCTCCTTTTGACCGATAATAAGCATATATGGTACACGGTCAACTAGCTGTGCTTCTCTAATCATATAACCAATTTTCTCATTACGGCTGTCTATCTCACAGCGTATCTCAGCCTTTCGGAGTGCCGTATATACTTCATTTCCATAATCAGCACTCTTTTCAGATTATATATCTGCTGTAAAACAGCTTCCAGTACGGAGCAGAACCTATTTGGCTGCTGCCGTTGTCGGATTTGTAAATGAGCATTTGGAGTTTTTTCAATGCCTGAAAAGAAATCATTTGGACTATATGATTATTGATTTTTTTGACAGCCATCTGACTGACGGGCGGGACAGCATATGGGAGGAAAAATCATTCCCGCGATCTGCACTCCCCACTTTGCGGAGAATTCATCCCAAATTTAATCAACATAGCCCGCTATGCCTCATAAATTTGGGATAAATTCTCCATATCATGCCCGTTGGGTACCAAGTGTGAAGCACATCTCACAGAAAGCATTTTTCAAACACGCTCTAACATTATTTCAGCATTTTCAGTAAAATAAAATTTTAATTACACAGTACAAGAGAATTTCTTGAAGATTTTATCATGCAGATACCAGGACGGGAAGCTCTGCGCAAACAGGAAAAAATGCGTAAAACCTTAATTACTTAATAAGACTTTACACATTTTTATCAGTAGTTATTATTCTTTTATTTTGTCAAGTTCTGCAAGATTAACGCCCAATGACGCCAATATAACTTTCAATTCTATATATCTGTCATGCATCGACTCATACGCATCTGGATTCGTATCTTTTACTAACTTCATCCAGTTCTGCAGCCTTGAAAATTCATTGATAGAGTCTCTGATAATATCTGCTGCACTCGGCATATAACCACCTGCTTTCTTTTTTGATTTATGTTGGTTACTACAGCTTTATAATAACAGATTCTATAAAAGGTGTAAAGCTTTATCAAATGATCAAGCTAGAGCGTGTCTTAAAAATCATTTCTTAGATCTTTCCTCAGGATGACTTTTCCCGCTGCTTTTACAATTTTACGTTCTGTTTTATTGATAGGATAAGCCTGCACTTTCATACATTTATAAAAAGCAGAAATTTGAGGTGATTGCCATAGGAAAGCAAAAGGAGGTCTGCTATTTACTTCAAAAAAAGGACACTGACGTTTCTGAAATTGCAGCGAAAAAAGATGCTCTTAACAGACAGGGATATCTGGTTGTCACTATCATCGAGGGCGGCAGCGAAATGGAAAATGGCTTGCGTGATGTAGTTCGCAATCATTTTCGCTGACCGCTGACAACATTTCATTATCCATCCTATTTGGTCAAATATAGGCAGAAAACAAAATTAGGAGGACGTAATTTTGACCACAACAATTAATACTCCTACAATAATCGATGGTTATGTTCGCCTTTCCAGAGACGATAACAAAAGAAATTATTCCTCTATCGAAAACCAGAAACTGATTA
>CAJUHV010000117.1 GCA_910586445.1 uncultured Eubacterium sp. | reverse complement strand
CATACGTTTTGTGCAATATTTATTTTTCAAACACGCTCTAGAGCGTGTTTGAAAAATGCTTTCCGTGAGATGTGCTTCACACTTGGTGGAGAATTTATCCCAAATTTATGAGGCATAGCGGGCTATGTTGATTAAATTTGGGATAGATTATCCGCTAAGTGGGGAGTGCAGATCGCGGGAATGATTTTTCAAACACGCTCTAGTGCAGCAGATGCAGCACATGCGATAAATCTTCCACGGCGATCTGTCCCGGCGCAGAAGCCCTGCCTGCGGCACCAAAAGTCACTGCCGACCCAAATACTTCTCCGCACATCCTGCTGACAGCCCCCTGCGCCGCCATAGACATCGTAATAACCGGGCGGTCTGCATACAGCCTGCACATTTCTTCCGTCGCTGCAAGCAGTGTCAGCACATCTGCCGGACACTGCGGCATAACCGCGATTTTACAAATATCCGCACCCAGCTCCTGCATCTTACACATCCTGCCGATCAGGTCATCCTTATCCGGCGTCTTGTCAAAATCGTGGTTTGAAGCAATGACCTTTACTCCCAGCCCATGCGCTGTTTCGATTACTTCCCTGACCAGGTCATCACCGGTAAATGCCTCTATGTCAGCCAGATCCACGCTGCCTGCCGTCAGTGCCGCCTTTATCCACGCTGCATAATTCCCCGGCGCTATCGGCATTTTCCCTCCTTCCCGCGCAGTCCGCAGCGTGAGCAGCAGCGGCATATCCTTTAATATGCTGCGCAGGCTGCTTTGTACGTCTTTTACTTTTTCCAGATCAGATACATCTTCATACCAGTCTGCCCGCCACTCCGCAAGATCTGCCGGTATGCCTAGAAGCTTTCCCGCTTCGTTCATAATGTCATCTTTTGTAACCCCGACAATCGGCACACAGATTTTCGGCATTCCTTCGCCTATTATTACATTTCTGACCGTTACTGGATTCATAATGCTTTTATTTTTTTCGTTTCTGTCTATTTCTGGATTCATAATGCTTTCATTTTTTTCGTTTCTGTCTATTTCTGGATTCATAATGCTTTTATCCCCCCGCATGTAAACATACTGCATGTATATTACGCTGCTGCATCTATAATGCTGCTGCATCTGTAATGCTGTTACATCTGCGATGTAATCTTCTGCATAATTTCCCCGCAGATTGCTGCTGCTTTTTTTCCGTCTGTTTCAACAATAAGATCTGCAGCCGCTTCATATTTTTCCCTGCGCTTTTCCATCAATTCCGCTATGTACGGCACATTCATATTGTTTTCCAAAAGCGGCCTGTCATGACTGTGCCTTACGCGCTCATAAATAGTCTCCGGCCTTGCTGTCAGCAGGACAATGCGCCCGCTTTTCTTCATCAGCGCTACATTATTTTCACGCATAGGCGTACCGCCGCCGCAGGATACGACAATATTGTTTTGATCCCGCAGCCCGGCCAGCAGCTCTGTCTCCAGAGCGCGGAAATATTCTTCGCCGTGCTCTGTAAAAATATCTGAAATGCTCATGCCCTCCTGTTTGGAAATCATGCTGTCCATTTCTACGACTTCCATACCGTACATTTTATGCAGGCACCCGCAGACGGTTGTTTTTCCGCTCCCCATAAATCCGATAAGGAATATATTATGTAATATTTGTTCTGGTTGATTATTCATTTCCTGACTGCTCCTTTGATATGATCTTAATGTGAGTTATCACTCTGACAAAACTTCAGGTTTATGCATTATAACTCTTCCAGCTTTTGAAACGCTGTCTGTATTTTAGATTGCTTCTTTACAATTCATAGACCGGACATAATTCTCATCCTTATACTTATATAATGTATACAAATTAATATAAGGCTGCAGGTCCTCATCCAGTCTGAGTACTTTCCCTATAGCCTCTTTACTATGCGATGTCATAAAAATCTGAATATTCTGCTCAATAGCGCTTTTTAGAATCCATGAAAAAACGCTGCTCATTGCTGATGTATGAATTGCAGTTTCAAACTCATCCAGCAGCGGTATACCGTTTCGCGCCCTGACTATGCCGTCCAAAAGCAGAACTGCCTTTTTCATTCCATCACCATATGCACTAAACGGCAGCGCTTTTTTATGCTTTTTGGACAAAATCATGTATTCTGAATAACGTGAATTATTTTTATTTTTCAATGCACTGACATTCAAAACACTATCATCATACTCCTGCAATAAATGTATGAGTGTTTCGTATGACGTGGAATCAGACAGCACGCTGTCAATATTCAGTGTATCACTCGCGTGATCGTACGGAGATATATAAACTGACTTAACATAATTTCCTTTTTGAACTATAAATGAAAATGCCGTTTGAAAATCATAAACTGAAAATGTGTTCACTTTCTCTTCATTAAAAAAAATGGACAGCCGCATGCGCTCTGCATCGATCATTTCACCGTTTGTTTTTTAGGATTCATTATTTTACCCGCTTCCTTTTATATCTCTTTTATACCCGCACATTGCCCGGCAGTCCTCTCTGTGCGGCCTTTCCACTGTTGATAACACCTCCAGAACGCTTGTCTTTCCGCTGTTATTATCACCTGTTAAAATATTTATGCTGTTTAAATGCTGCAGTTTTCATTCATGAATACCTTTATAATCATGAATGAACAGCTCCCAGATATGTTCTGCCATAAATATCTCCTCTCTAAAACAGCTGCCGGTCTATTCTAAGCCTGCTCCTGTGCCGTCTCATACAGACTGCCGTTTAATCCCATATTGGAAAAGCCCTCATCCGCAATATTTGTACAGCTGTTGCTCATACGGTCAAGCGTATTTAAGATCCGGTAAAACGGCTTTGTCAGCTTTGTGCTGCATTTGCCCTTTGATACGCGGTCCATATGTGCTTTACGCATATTCAGGCTTAAATCAAAGACTTTTTCCTTCTTTTTATTCAGCTTTTTCTCTCTGTCCCTGTCGCCGCTTAACACCATCTGGAACGATTCGTGGAACATCTCTTCAATCAGGCCGAGCCCTTTTTCCAAATCCTTCATCGCTTCTTTGGAATACTTATATTTATTTTCGATTTTATCCTTAAAGGAATCTGCCGTCTCCTGGCATAGATATGCGATACGGTCGAGATCTCCCAGCAGGTACATAATGCCGACCGCTTCATTGGCCTGCTCCTCGCTCATGCTGCCCGCAGCAGACAGGTCAGACAGATACTCTGTAATCTGCTCATTCAGCCTGCGCACCTGGTCGGCTTTTTCAAACAGCGGCTGCAGATGCCCGGTATCATCCACCCAGACGGATTCCGCGACTTCCATAAGCAGTGAATCGGTCGCCCTGCCGCAGCGTATGACCTCTTCCGCCGTCAGGCGGAGCGCTGCCGACGGCTGCTGCAGCAGCTTGTTATCCAGATACAGCGGCATCGACAGATCCTGCGTCTCATGCACCGTGTCTCGGATTATGCTTGTTACCAGCTTTACCATATATGGCAGCAGCAGTGTCCACAGCAGCGTCATAGTCAGATTGAATATCGTATGCGCATTTGCAATCTGGCGGGAAATCACCTCCACCTGCGGCCCTGTTGGTGAAAACCACTCGATAAAGGCGGCAAATGGACGGATAAACCATACAAATAAAAGACAGCCCGATATATTAAAAAAACAGTGGGCAAGTGCCGTGCGCTTGGCGTCCTTTGCCTGTCCGACACTTGCTAACAGCGCCGTTATCGTTGTACCTACGTTATCTCCCAGAAGGATCGGTATCGCGCCTGTAAGCCCTAAGATGCTTGTCACGCCGTCCGGGCCTGCCTGTTCCGCAAAATTCTGCAGCACCGCTATCGTAGCCGAGCTGCTCTGCACTACCAGTGTCATCAGCGTACCTGCCGCTATGCCGAGTACCGGGAAGTCCGACACTTTTCCAATCATCGATACAAAAAATTCACTGTGGGCAAGCGGCTTCATTACACTGCCCATTGTTTCGATGCCAAGAAACAGCAGGCCGAACGCAAACACCGCCTGTCCGATATTTTTTGCTTTCACTGTCTTTGCGATATATGAAATCAAAAATCCGATAAAGATAATCAGAAATATATAGTCGCTGATTTTAAACGCAATTACCTGCGCCGTCATTGTTGTGCCGATATTCGCGCCAAAAATAATAGATATTGCCTGCGGCAGTGTCATCAGGCCGGCGCTTACGAATCCGATTGCCATAACCGTCGTCGCACTGCTGCTCTGCAGTACCGCAGTCGTCAATGCACCTGCAAGCACGCCCATAACCGGATTTTTTGTAAACATTGCCAAAATGCCTTTCATTTTTTCCCCCGCAGCTTTCTGTAAGCATTCGCTCATCATATTCATGCCGAAGATAAAAATTGCCATGCCGCCAAAAAGGCCAAATAAAATCTGTAAGATCTCGTTCATATATTTTCCCCTCTGTAAAACCCTGTTATGTAATGCACTGCTGATGCCATCTATTTTCCGTTATCTTAAAAATCATTCAATTTTATTCCTTTTCGTACAAAGTATAACCAAAATGCGATAAAATATATCATCTCCTTAAATTGTAATTCTACGTATTCTGAAAAAACTTCTCCTTCACTTCTTCTACCGGCATATCTCTGCCTGTATAGAGCTTAAACGCAGCAGCTCCCTGCCAGAGCAGCATTCCTTCACCGCCCACGCATATACAGCCTGCCTCTTCTGCCTCCCGCAGAAGCCTTGTCTTTTTAGGATTGTATACCGCGTCACAGACCACAAGTCCCGGCCGGAAGGCGGATACATCCTTTACGACACTTTCGCCGTCCATCGGCTTCATGCCGACAATCGTTGCATTTGTAAATATATCGCTTGAGGCAATCTCCTCTTTCATTTTTGCCTCATCCGCTATATCATATACATTGACCACGCATTCCGGCTTCGCATTACGTATTTTTTCTGCCGTCTGAAGCGTTCTTTCAAAAAATTCGTCTTTTATATTAAATATGGAAATCTCTCTGGCACCGTCCAGTGCACACTGTACCTGAATCGCCGTGGCTGCTCCGCCGCCGCCTGCTACAGTAATCTTCTTTCCCGCTATTTCAATCCCATGGTCACGCAGGTTATTTACAAAGCCTTCCCCGTCTGTAATATGCCCCGTCAAAACGCCGTCGTCATTGACAATCGTATTGACCGCTCCGATGATCTGTGCCGCCGGAGACAGCGCATCCATATATCTGACCGCCTCGGTCTTATCCGGCATCGTTACATTTATGCCGCGCATCTTAAATAAACGCATGGCCTCAACCGCTTTTCCTACATCCTCTGTGGTTATATCAAACGCTGCGTACACATAATCCAGCCCCAGCTTTTGAAAACTGTAATTATACATAGCCGGTGAACCCGAATGTCCCACCGGCGAACCGATCAATGCAAGCAGCCCTGTAGTACCCGATATTCTATTTTCCATAATACCCTCCTTATACTGTACTAAATGCCATGCACCCTGTTTAAACAATGCTTTCCACATTTGTAAACATAATGCCTGCTGTCTTTCAGATTATCATAGACTGATTTTACCGTCAATAAAAATTCCAAGCGTTATATTTTTAACAACGATAAAAAGCACGCTGTGCGAACTTTCTATTGTCATAAATTTAAAAGAGCTGTTGCAACAGCGGCAGCAGCTCTTTCTTAATTCATGACAATAGAAAGTCATGACAACATAATCATAATTATAAAAATATCCCGGCACAAGCTTTCTATTGTGTAAAATAACTAGTTGTACTTGCGTTTTCTGGCAGCTTCGGATTTCTTTTTGCGACGAACACTTGGTTTCTCATAATGTTCTCTCTTACGAATCTCCTGCTGAATTCCTGCCTTTGCGCAGTTTCTCTTAAATCTGCGTAAAGCGGAATCTAAAGTCTCGTTCTCTTTTACGATCACATTTGACATAGTCTCACACCTAACCTCCCTCCAGTTGCGTATTGTGCATATTC
>CAJUHV010000116.1 GCA_910586445.1 uncultured Eubacterium sp. | reverse complement strand
AAAAGAGATAAAAATCTTCGTGATATTTTCATCCATCTCTATGAGTGGCATCAGCCTGCATCATTAGAGGACGCAAAGAATATGTTCCAGAAATCCCATAACGAAGTAATAAAACTGGCGGAAACTTTTTCAAATGAGGAATTATTTTCGAAAGGCGTTTATATCAAGGTACAGGCGATGCCAATCATTGTGTCCGCTTCATCTTAGAACAAAAAGTTCTTAATCAAAGGCAGGAAAGCTAAACCGTTTCCCTGCCCTCGCCACTCTAACACTCCTGTTCTGTTTATTTTCTTACAGTTCCTTAGGGTGACGGCTGTAAAGATAATATTTCATCAATTGAATCGAGCGTCATTGAAGAAATATATGTGCCAGAAAGGCGTCCATTATAACTGCGGATCATATAAACGAGAGATTCGTCATTCGCCTCCCGGTTTATTGATAGTCTTTCATCTTCGCTAATGAAAATTGTATACGATTTTTCCGGCTCAATTTTAAGCACATCCTCTGAATAAGTAAGGCTGTCAAGAGAAAGAATTTTTAAAAGCTGATCTGAATCTTCACCAGATAGTGAAAAGGTCTCTTTTTGGGGATAGCCCTCAACATATTCTTCAGAAACAACTGTAATGCTTTGCATTATTTCTCCGTTTTCATCATCATTCGCATTGCTGCTGCAGGAACACATTAACAAACTCATGATAACAGAAATCATAACTGCCGATGTGTGAATCCAACGAAGTGTTTTTTTATTATTTATGTTTTTCATGATCATTCATAATCTCCATCATAGTTTCTGTCGCACCAATAGCGCCGTTTGAAACAGCTTTGAAATAGTCACCACCAATTACTTCGCCTGTATATGCATTAACGTAAACCATTACAGTTTCATTTTTGACGATATATGCCAATTCGATTTCGCATGTGGTTCCAAAACTGTCGAAGCTGTTATTTGTTTTTACTGTCGCCAGCTCAGCTTCAAAACTGCCCGCTGACCTTTCTGCACCTAGAAGTCTAGAGGCGATGCTGCAGGCTTCGGCTGAAGAGATAAGCGATCCTGACTTTTGTTCCACATATGAAGATTCACGCTTATACTAAAGAAACATCAATCGCATTCGGCTGAGAATCACTTTGCGCAGATGCATTGGTGGAAAAGCCGCAGGTTAATAGGAACGTTAACGATAACAATAATGCTAATATTTTTTTTATGGCGGGTCTCCTTTCTGAATTTAAAGTTTTATCAAATGACTGGCAGTGAATCTGGGTGTGTTAATAGTGCGTGAAATGTGGGGCAGATTTTCGAGCTGCTCACAGTTGTTAAAACAAATGGCGCATATGCAGTTTGTACAAGCTTGGCTTATGCACCCGGTATGAAGGAGTTTGATTTGTTCTCTCCATAACTGGTAACTGTGTCAAAATCGTAGTCGCCATAAGCCATACTGTTTCCCGATAAAACAATATCTGATGTATCTTTCAACTATTTAAGCGACAGTAAAGTAAAGATGATCTGCATAGATATTATACTATACATCTAAAAAAATTACAATATCTTTCTCTATTTTATTTTGCGGGACTGTGAAGACGGCAGCTAAATAAGGGCTGTGCAGAACGCAGAGATTTTCAAAATTGCTGTTTCCGAAAATTATTCTTTTGAACGGTTGGCAAAGAGGTTCGGGGAAGGATAAAATATTAAGAAGGCAATACGTAGAATATCGGTAATTGAAAATTTTATGGATGGAAATGAACCCTAGAGCGTGTTTGAAAAATCATTCCCGCGATCTGCACTTCCCACTTTGCGGAGAATTCATCCCAAATTTAATCAACATAGCCCGCTATGCCTCATAAATTTGGGATAAATTCTCCACCAAGTGTGAAGCACATCTCACGGAAAGCATTTTTCAAACACGCTCTAGAATGATTTCATCTGCCACTTCTCATATGTTTTATGTTATAATACTTACCAAATCATAAGCAGAATTTAGGAGAGATCAAATGAACAGACCTATTACAACATTATTTATGCTGATGTCGGTTGACGGAAAAATAAGCACCGGCGCAACGGACGATTTAGATGTAGACAAAGATTTTCCACAAATTGCAGGGGTCAGCGAAGGACTGCAGCAGTATTATGAAATAGAGCAGACAACAGATTTATGGACGCTCAATTCTGGGCGGGTTCAAGCCAAAATCGGTGTCAATACAAAGAAAATGCCGGATAAAACGCCTGTATCTTTTGTGATAATAGATAACAGGCATTTGAATGAAAATGGCATACGGTATTTATGTGCTTTATCAAAAAAGTTTGTATTGATTACGTCAAATGCAGAACATCCGGCATTCAACATAGAGGAAGGCAATCTGTATATTATATACCAAAAAGAATTATCATTAAAAAATGCACTTATAAAGCTCAAATCAGAATATGGCTGTGAGAGAATAACGATACAGACCGGCGGGACGCTGAATGGGTTATTTCTGCGCGAGAAACTATTCGATTATGTTGATCTAGTTGTTGCTCCGGTCTTGGTCGGCGGCAGGGATACGTCTACTTTAATTGACGGCAAATCCTTGACTTCACAAAGTGAATTGTCAAAATTAGGTGTTTTGAAGCTGCAGGAATGTGTGATGTTGGAGAACTCATATTTAAGGCTGCGTTATGAGGTGATTCATTAATAGGTGAAAAGGAAACATTACAAAGGATAAAATATGCATAAAGAGCGGGGCAGGGTATATAAAGCAGATGTGAGGTATGTGAAAGAGGCTGAATAACAAAGCGGCAGCATAGAGTGGGAGGATCAAATGGAACAATTTTTTATTAGAAATTTGACAATTAAAAAGGTCAGGCATTTAAAGAATATTTCAATTCCATTGTCAGAAGAAAAAATCAGACATTTAATCCTGACAGGGAAGAATGGAAGTGGAAAGACAAGTGCAGTTGAGGCGTTGGCAGGGTATCTGGATATAATTATTGGAGGGAGCAGAGAAAATGCTTTTAAAAATTGTCAAAAGGAACTGGATATCAAGCTTAATAATAAATTAGACAGTATTCCAGAGCTGGCATGGAAGTACAACTATATATTAGCATATTATAAGGCAGACAGAGTATTTCAAGCAGAACGGCCCAGGCATGTCGAGAAGGTACAGTTAAAGGAGAGCTATGAATTGACAGAATTTCCACGCATGGAGTTTGTGAAATATTTATTGGATTTAAAAATGACGGAGGCACTGGCAATAACCGGTAACAAGACAGAAAAAGCAGATGAAATTCGTTTGTGGTTTGATCAATTGGATCGACTTTTAAAGCAGATATTTGATGATGAAACTGTTATGATAGAATTTGATGAAGATACTTTTGAATTTCATATTCTGCAGCAGGGAAAAGAGCCGTTTGATTTTCATACTTTATCAGGAGGTTATCAGGCAGTGCTTGATATTGTGCTGGATATTATGATGCGTATGCAGCATCAGACACAGCGTTCGTTTGATTTCAAGCTTCCTGGCATTGTGTTGATTGATGAAATTGAGACACATCTGCATTTAGAACTACAGAAGAATATTTTACCGTTTTTGATTAACTTTTTCCCTAATATACAGTTTGTTGTGACAACTCATTCTCCGTTCGTATTGAGCAGCATAAGTAATGCTGTGATTTATGATTTGGAAAATCAAACGCTAGTTGAGCATGGATTGAGTAATGTGCCATATGAAGGTGTCGTGGAAGGATATTTTAGAGTTGATAAACTGTCAGAAACTTTGAGAGAAAAGTTTGACAGGTATAAAATACTTGTGCGCAAAGAAAACCTGTCGGATGATGAAATGAGCGAAATTGCGGAATTAGAGCTTTATCTTGATGAAGTGCCAGATTATCCTGCTATTGGCATAACAACTGAATACCAAAAGATGAAGGTGGAATTTATGAATAGGGAGGACATAGATGGTTAAAGTAGAACGCTCATTTCCGGCTCCTGATTCTTTGGCGGAAGAAGCAGGAAAAGTAAGCGGAAAACCGGACCAGCCTGATGTGATTGAAAGATTGATAAAGGATTTCAACAACAAATGCTGCATCTGTGAAATGAAAGAATTGCAAGATCCAAATGTGGAACATTTATTGCCTCACAAAAATGGGACATATCTTGAAAGAAAATTTGACTGGGAGAATCTTTTCTGGTCATGCAGTCATTGCAATAGCGTGAAAAATAATGGTAAATATGATGATGGAATTATTGATTGCTGCAAAGACGATCCTGAAATGGAACAGCTTCTTTTACCATTCGATTTTACTGCAATTCGGATGAAGCATGGATGGATCAGCATGTAGTTTTTGAAGCACTGGATATGTAACGGCAGCTGCCTATACAAAGATGTTTGCCGATATGGGAATAGCGCCGTCAGCACCTAAAATGGTACTGGAATCTTGTTCGGATAACCTATACGCGAAATCAATGAATAATCCGTACAAGGTCGAGCTTCCGTTTTCGGAAACTGGAGCGGTTGCCAGCAATGAGATTGCAATCAGTGGAAAAAAGATTACGGTAAACATAGACCTGGGTACAAGAGTAGTAAAGCAGGTGGCTAAGAAAGGTGAAGAAATATTGGACTATATTTATCTTGGTACGTCGAACAGGAAGACCAGCAGCGATAGTGCAGCTTTTGACCGTGATTTGTACAAAAGGGTGAGGGAGCGAATCGAGGCCAGACTCTGGACGGATGGAATGTCAAATGGGGATAAGATCGGCGCGCTGGCAGGCTATATCAATGCAACAGCCCGCTATCCAGACAGTCCGACGACAAATCCATATGAGAACCCGACCTATTGGGAAGACTGGGCAGTAGATGGAAAGATTCTGGAATACTGGATGTTCGAAGATGTTACGCTTTCCGAGATCATGGCGCTGCGGGGCGGCATTGCAGACTGCTATGCTGCACAGATTTTAAACCGGGCGGCAAAGGAGGATCTTGGACTGACCTATTTGTTTGACGGAAAGACCGTAGCAGACGGGGAAGGCGTGTGGATCGGTACCGGCTCCAAGAGCAGTAATCCAAGCAACCCAGGCCATATGTCTTTGTGGTATAAAGATGCCGAGGGAAAGAAAGGCTGTTTTGACGCTTGGGGGCTGGACGGAGGATATAATAAGGGCGTTACCTGTGAAGAGCATGACTGCAGAAGCAAAATTATACCACTAGGATAAAATTATTAGCATCATAAAAACATAATAGCAGATTATACATAAAGCACCGCAGTTCTTTGAGCAATGAAAGGGCGGCGGTGCTTTATTTTACTGCAGCTGATCTGGCTGGACAGCGCATGCGGTTACAAAAAGTATTCCTTATTAGCGGAAATTGTGATAACATGATATAAACAGATCTGGATGAAGGTAAAGCAGATGAACATACAGCGGTTGGAGCGTGTTTAAAAATGCTGCGACCTGTTTTGGAAAAGATCGCAAAAAATAAAATAAGATAGGAGAAAAAATATGTTATTCGTACAATACCCGAAATGTTCGACCTGCCAAAAAGCGAAGAAATGGCTGGAGGCACATGAAATCATGTTTACAGAGCGCCATATTGTAGAGGATCATCCTGCTTATGACGAATTAAAGCAGTGGTACGAGAAAAGCGGCCTTCCGCTGAAAAGATTTTTTAATACAAGCGGAATGGTGTACAGGGATATGCAGCTAAAGGATAAGCTTCCTGACATGAGCGAGGAAGAGCAGCTGAAGCTTCTGGCATCGAATGGGATGCTTGTAAAACGGCCGCTTATTATAGATGATCATAATGTACTGACAGGATTTAAAGAAAAAGAGTGGGAAGAAAAGCTTTTATAGGGCTAGAGCGTGTTTGAAAAATCATTCCCGTGATCTGCACTCCCCACTTAGCGGATAATTCATCCCAAATTTAATCAACATAGCCCGCTATATCATGCCCGGTGGGTATGCCTCATAAATTTGGGATAAATTCTCCACCAAGTGTGAAGCGCATCTCACAGAAAGCATTTTTCAAACACGCTCTGCTGTCAAATTATACCGCTAAAAATGCAGATTATGCTGCATATATTTTATATTGCCGGCAGATTTGCTATAATTTTTAAACTATAAATGAGCAAATATAGAAATTTGCACAAAACTACCCTACCAATTTCA
>CAJUHV010000115.1 GCA_910586445.1 uncultured Eubacterium sp. | reverse complement strand
TGAGAAAGTGTCTTGTGCGTTATTTTATTTTTCAAAAAGTTGTAAAGTGGTGTACAATAACAGTACATACCGTTTTGTTTGAATGCGTCAACAATACAATAATATAGAAATAAATGTTTGCGGACAGGGCAGCTTTTGCAGTTGGTCTGTTCTTTTTGCATGTTGTCTTTCAAAGCATTTACAATAAGCCTGCGTCGGTGTAATATATTGAGCGAAACGAAGTATGCTTAGAGCGTGTCTTAAAAATCACTCCTGCCAACTGCACGCTCCACTTTGCAGTATATTTGACAGAAAGCATTTTTAAGACACGCTCTAGAGCGTGTCTTAAAAATCATTCCCGCGATCTGCACTCACCACTTAGCGGAGAATCTATCCCAAATTTAATCAACATAGCCCGCTATGCCTCATAAATTTGGGATAAATTCTCCACCAAGTGTGAAGCACATCTCACGGAAAGCATTTTTCAAACACGCTCTAGAAAGTGAGGCAGTATTTTGGAAAAAGTAATTGAAGTATCACATCTTAGGAAATTTTATAAAGATGTGCAGGCGGTAAAAGATGTCAGCTTCTTTGTGGAGCGGGGCGGGCTGTTTGCGTTTCTCGGGCCGAACGGTGCGGGAAAATCTACAACAATCAATACAATCTGTACCTTTTTGAAGCCGGATAGTGGAACAGTCGTAGTAAACGGGCATCTGCTTGGAAAAGAGGATGATCTGATCCGAAGGGATATTGGAACTGTATTTCAAGAAAATTTATTAGACGATCTGCTACAGTCCGGGAAAATTTAATGCTGCGGGGCGGGCTGTATGGTTTAAAAGGAAAGAAGCTGGCAGGGGCAGTGGACAAAGCTGCAGAATGGAGCGAGGTGTGGGATTTTTTAGACCGTCCATATGAGAAATTGTCAGGAGGACAGAGAAGGCGGTGCGATATGGCAAGGGCCCTGCTGCATATGCCCCAAATTTTATTTTTGGATGAGCCTACGACAGGGCTGGACCCGCAGACAAGGCAGAGCATATGGAATACTGTAAGACACCTGCAGGCACAGGAAAAAATGACGGTATTTCTTACAACGCATTATATGGAAGAAGCGGAACATGCGGATTATGTAGTTGTGATTGACGATGGCCAGATTGTGGCAGAAGGTACGCCGTTTTCACTAAAAGAAGCATACACCAGCGACCGTTTAAAACTAAGATGCATTCATCAGGAACAGGCAGTGCGGCTTTTTAAAAATAAGGAAATTCCTTTTCGGGAAATCGCAGACTACATAGAAATTAAAGGGAAGACAACAAAAGAATTTATTCCCATTCTGCAGGAAATGCAGGATGATATATTGGATTATACAGTGGAAAAAGGTTCTATGAATGATGTTTTTTTAAATATCACAGGAAAGGAGATCCGGCAATGACAGCATTTGCAGTTAGAAATCTAAGGCTTTATTTTCGGGATAGGAGCGCAGTACTTTTTTCGATCCTTGCCGTATTCATAACATTTGGCTTATATGTGCTGTTTCTGGGCGACGTATATGCAGGCAATATGGCGGAAAGCGGCATATTCCCTGCATATGCAGATGAAATAATGGATAACTGGGTAATGGCGGGAATTGCTGCAGAAGCAAGCGTTACGGTTTCGCATGGAGTGCTGGGGGTAATTATAGCGGACAAAGCGCACAGGATTACAAAGGATTTCTATGTTTCCCCAGTAAAACACAGTGCATTAACGGGCGGATATATGATCTGTGCGTTTGTTGTCAGTGTTTTTATGACAGCAGGTACTTTTGTGCTGGCACAAGGATATATCCTGCTCAATGGCGGTTCGGTTCTTGCTGCCGTAAAGCTGCCGCAGGTTTTAGGCGTGATTTTTTTGGTGAATTTTTCGTCTGTCGGCATGATGTCTTTCTTTGTGTCCTTATTTAAAAGCCAGCAGGCATACGCATCAGCTTCGACCGTTATCGGGACGCTGATCGGTTTTGTAATGGGCATTTACCTGCCGATCGGCATGTATCCCAGCGTTGTGCAGTGGATTATCCGGTGTTTTCCGATCTCACACGGCGCGGTGCTGCTGCGCCAGATTATGATGGAAGAGGTTATGGACGAGGCATTTGCAGGAATGCCTGCTGTTGTCAGGGAAGAGATTTGTGAGGGCTTTGGAGTGACGTATTATTTTGGGGATATTAAGGTTACAGCGCTTATGAGTGTCTGCATTTTATTGGGTGCAGGTGTAGTGTTTATGGGGCTTGCATGTGCCAATCTGAGCAAAAAGCAAAAGCTCTAAATATTTAGGAAAAACGTTATATTGTAGTTTGATGCGGCAGCGGAGGCTTATTGGAGGAAGGTCTGTTGAAAGTAAGAGTAAGGAATGTTTTGTCGAAACAGGAAGAACAAGTAGTGATTGAATGCATGGAAATGACGCCGGAATTTGAAGATATAAAAAACTATTGTCTGGCAAAAGGTGCATTTCTGACCGGTTATACAGACGGATCTTTTCAGCAGCAGGTATGCATAAAAGATATTTTGTATATGGAGGCTGTCGGTGAAAAAATATTTGCATATACAAAGGAAAGGGTCTTTGAGATCAGGCAGCGCCTGTACGAATTAGAAGCAGAACTGTCACCTTACAAATTTATACGATGCTCGAAATCCTTCGTCATATGACTGCTGAAGGTAGAATCCATCCGCCCGGCCCTAAACGGGCGGTACCTTGCCAGAATGGAGAACGGGGAAGAAGTGATCATATCACGAAAGTATGCAAAACAAGTCAAGAAAATCATTATGGAGGATTTGTAATGGAATTCAAAAAAATCATTATGGAGGATCTGTAATGGAATTCAAAAAAATCATTATGGAGGATTTGTAATGGAATTAAGAAGTATTTTGAAAAAATGCATGCTGGATTTTTTTTTGATACAGGCAGGAATTACTTTCGCAATCGGCGTGATTGAATGTATCGGAACATCAACATCCGGGGCAGCTCAATATATTTTCTTTATGCCCTTTGTGTATGCTTTTTTCTGTGTGATTCCTTCGATTGTTGTTTATTCGTCAAAAGAATTAAGCATAAAACAGATGCTGGTACGAAAAACCATTCATTTTGTTCTGATCGAATTAATCGTAATGCTGATTTCCTATAAAACAGGCGTGCTGGCGAGTACATTTATGCGTATAGCGATCCCGCTGTCTGCCGCTGCAGTTTATATTATGGTAAATGTTTTGGAATATCTTTTTTGTAAGTTAGAAGCGGATACAATGACAAAGAAAATACAATGTGTCAGGGAGAAAGACGATAAAAGATAACGAAAGCAGAATGCTGATTTTCCTCTGTATGGCGCGGCTTGAATTCCTGGTTGCTTCACTAAGGAATTCAGAGTATAATGACTCTAGATGTATGCAGAAATATGCTTCTTTATAATATACGGAGAAAAAATGAATGATTTGAATGATAGAAATACAGAGATTTTTGGAACATTAGGGCCGTCTTGTGCGCGGGCTGACCTGATGGAACAGATGTTTTTAGAAGGGATGAGCGGAATGCGGCTGAATATGTCGCACAGCGGGCTGAAGGAAAGCGAGCCTCTTATACACAGTTTTCATCAGGCGGCGCAGCGGGCAGGTGTGCAGCCGCAGCTGCTGATTGATATGCAGGGGCCGGAGATCAGGATTGGAGACATGCCCAGTCCGCTGCAGCTGAAGGAATCGGAAGAAATGGAATTTGTCCGAGAGGAAGAGGACTTATCGGACAGGTGTGCGGTTCCTGTGGCAGGACGTGTGCTCTGCGCGTTTGAAACAGGTGATCATGTCCTGCTGGATGACGGCAGAATGGAGCTGGTCATAACGTCCGTAAAACCGAGGGTGACGGCAGACGTGCTGCGCGGAGGCATTTTACAAAAGAAAAAGAGCTTAAAGATCATAGATAAATCAATCCAGGCACCGGTAATTACGAAACAGGACCGGGAGAATATCCGTCTGGCAAAAGACTATGGCGTAACAGCGCTTATGCAGCCGTTTGTGACAAACGGGGAACAGCTGGCCCAGGTAGGACGTACACTGCGGGACAACCATATGGAGCATGTCCGCATATTTGCTAAGATTGAAAACCGCGCAGGCATTCGAAATATAAAAACAATCCTTCCTTATGCAGATATGGTTGTAATAGCAAGAGGCGATCTGGGAAATGACATGCCTTTATGGAAGCTGCCGGCAGCCCAGCAGGAATTATCGCAGATGTGTGTGCAGGAGGGAAAGCCTTTTTTAGTTGTAACGCAGCTGCTGGCCTCGATGGTGCATAATCCGTATCCGACAAGGGCGGAAGTATCAGATATTTTTCATGCCATATTAGACGGCGCGGCAGCAGTTATGGTGACAAATGAAACAGCTGTGGGAGACTATCCATTGGAGGTTATACGGTATTTGAAAAAGACGGCAGAAGAAGCAGAGACCGTTAGGAGGAACAAAATGTGAACAAACATGCTCTGGAAAGGAAATTAAAATTATTATGGCAGAAAATAAGATGCTGATAATAGAAGACGATGCCGATCTAAGGGAAGGCCTGTCCTATTCATTTGCAGGCGATGGATACGATGTAGTGCAGGCAGAGACACAAAAAGAAGGAATGAGGGAGATCGAAAAGGGCTGCTATGATATCGTCTTATTGGACTGCAACCTGCCGGACGGCACAGGATTTGAGCTGTGTAAAAAAGTGCGGGAATACAGCAGCATCCCGATTATTATGCTGACTGCCCGAGACACCGAGATGGATGAGATCAAGGCATTGGAGCTGGGCGTCAATGATTATCTGTCCAAGCCGTTTTCACTGGGCGTATTAAAGGCAAGGATAAAAAGAATTTTTCAAGAAAAATCAGAAACTGCAAGGCTTGTTTCTGGTTCGCTTACGGTTGATCAAAATACCTGTAAGGTATACAGGCACGGGGATGAGATTGCGCTGAGCAGATTGGAGTACCGCCTGCTTTTGTACCTGATCGAGAATAAAAACCATATTTTGTCAAAAGAACAGATCCTGGCTAAAATCTGGGACAGCGATGGGAAGTACGTAGACCACAATACGGTCTCTGTAAATATCAGCAGGCTGCGTACAAAAATAGAAGACGATGCTTCTCATCCGGCGCGGATTAAGACAGTACATGGAATCGGATATATTTGGAAGGAAGATACGATCTAGAGAGTGTTTGAAAATGGGGAGTATACAATGTGGCTGCAGTATATTTTGGCGCTGCTGACCGGTCTGGTAATCTGGTACAGTGTGCATGAAAAAAGGAAAACGTACCGTATGCTGGACTGCCTGCTTGACCGTGTATTGAGTCAGGAGGAGATCACGCATTCAGATGTGGAAGAAGGAGAGTTTTCGGCTCTCGTAAGCAAAATAAAACAGATTCAAAAGGTGCTTGGAACCCATGTCCAGAATGCGGAAAAGGAAAAAGAGCAGGTAAAAAGTCTGGTATCGAATATGTCGCATCAGCTGAAAACACCGCTTATGAATCTCACGATTTATGGGGAAATCTTAGGATCGGGAGAAGCAGATCCCGGGCGCAGGCAGGAGTTTGCCGGCAAAATGCAAAAGCAGATTGATAAGCTGAACTGGATCGTAGAGTCATTGTCAAAAATGGTAAAGCTCGAGCAGAATATTGACGGCTTTGAGGCAGCAGGCCTGCCGGTTGGGCAGACGATTCTTGAGGCTGTCGATATGATCTATGAAAAGCTGGAGCAGAAAGACATAGAACTAATTACTGAGCCGTTCGAAGACCGGCTGCTGTACCACAACCGGAAATGGACAGGAGAAGTGTTTGTGAATCTGTTGGAAAATGCAGTGAAGTATACACAAAAAGGCGGCTGTATCCATATTCGTGTCTGCCCTTATGACTTATATACAGAAATCCAGATTGCGGATAACGGGCGGGGCATAAAGCAGGAAGAGCTGACAGATATTTTTAAGAGGTTTTACAGAAGTCCGGAAGTAGAAAATATGGAAGGCTCCGGAATCGGGCTGTATTTATCAAATCTGATTTTGGAAAAGGAAAAAGGCTATATGATGGTAAAGTCAGAGTATGGAAAGGGGAGCTGTTTTTCGGTGTTTCTGCGAAACTGGAAGAATGAAAAAGCGTATAAGATCAGCTGATGGATTATACAAAATCCTGTCAAGGCAAGCTTTTAAAGAACTTCAATTAGTCTTTTGGCCAAGTCATCAAAAATTTGGTATAATAATGGGGAA
>CAJUHV010000114.1 GCA_910586445.1 uncultured Eubacterium sp. | reverse complement strand
ATTTTCAGTCGTCCAATCTGCAGGGAGTTTTGATGGAGCGCATAGATAAAAGCTATGCCAGCCGTCTGCATGAGCAGGGATTAAAGCCTTACAGCCAGTATGTGCTGGGAGGCAGTCGTAAGGAGTGGCGGATCAAGACGTTGACAGCGCAGGCATATGAACAGATCATTCATCCGCTGCTGGATGACCGGTTTCAGGAATTTGATATTGAAAAGAAACGGATGCATCTTAAAATCTGCAGAAAAACGGTTCAAGTGACGCCTTATCAGCAGCTTATGGATGAGTTTTATGCCGACAGTTTCAGCAAATATGTGAATCTGGAATTTGTAACACCGACTTCTTTTAAAAGCAGCGGCAGATATGTGGTCCTGCCGGAGTTACGATACATTTTTCAAAGCATGATGCATAAATATGGCGCTGCGATTGCCGATTTGCAGCTGCCGGATGAAGATATGCTGAGGCAGCTGATAGCTTGCAGCAGTATTTCGCAGTATCGGTTAAGAAGCACGGCCTTCCCGCTGGAGGGTGTTAAGATCCCATCGTTTAAAGGGGAGATTAGCATCAAGATCAACGGCACGGTCGCAATGGCAAAATATGTCCGGCTTTTGGTAAGATTTGCAGAGTTTTCCGGCATTGGAATTAAGACTGCGATCGGAATGGGAGGAATGCGGATCGTAGATCGTAATCGATGCTGGGAAAAACAGACACAGGTTTCATACATCAATGAATGAAGAGATTGCATGAAAGAACCACCGGTTCAGATGGCTGAGATCCTTGTACATATTGTTATGCCTTTTACAAGTGGGCAGACAGCGTAAAATTTCTTGAACTAATATAAAGCAGCCAGGCAGCTTCTGCAGTTATACGAAGCGGCCTGGCTGCTTTTGTTTCTATTATTTCCGGCGGATATCAAATTCTGGATTAAATGCGTAGAAGTTTTTGGAATCCAGATGTTCTTTCACGGTATTCAGCCCTTCGCCGAAACGCTGGAAATGTACAATCTCGCGTTCTCTCAGGAAACGGATTGGATCACAGACCTCAGGGTCTTTGACAAGGCGAAGGATATTATCATATGTGGTGCGTGCTTTCTGCTCTGCTGCAATCCTATAAGAACAGCTTTTTATTAAAAGTTCCAGTGAATTTCAATCGGAACATCTCTTGTGCCGGGGATGCGCCTGCCGACGGATATATGGTCGATTAGTATTTCGACAGCTTCACGGGTCAGGTGATCGATCTGTGCATATTGACCGATAAGGCTGCGGTTGCTTTCCGCCGCTGTTTTTTCTTCTATGGCAGCTGCCATTTTTTGTGTATTGATACAGAGCTGCTGGAAACGGTCACGTTCTGCGGTAAATTCTTTGGACATCTCGAAGTAATCATTTTCAGAAATCAGGCCTTTTGTTTTGTCTAAATACAGATCACGGACTGCTTTTGAATACTCAGCTGACTTTTTCTCATATACGGCTGATTCGCGGAGGAGCTGGGTTTTCTTTTGTGTGTCATTTCCACAGGGCGTTATGATTTGTGCCAGTTTGTCAAGATCCAGGTATTTGGCCGATAATTTGTTCCATTCGTTAACAACCTGCTGTTCTAGACGGTTAACAGCAATAAAAGAACCGCAGCAGGCGTCTTTGGCGATGTGATAGTTCGGGCATTTTAAATAATAGTTTCCATGGCTTTTGGAAGAGCGCATTGTGTATCCGCAGCAGGCGCACCGGGCTTTTTTTGCAAAGAGGCCGATGGTGCCCGTGCTAAACGGCTTTGCTTTTAAGGCAGTTAACGCCTGTACCCTGTCCCATAGCTGACGGTCGATGACCGGCTCATGTGTATGCTCTACAATATACCACTCACTTTTGGGCCGCGGTTTGTTTTGCTTTGTCTTGTAGGAAATACTGCCGTATCTGCCCTGTACCATATTTCCGATATACATTTCATTTGTCAGCATAGCAGAAATCGTGTAATATTTCCATAAGGTGCTGTTTTTGGATTTTGGCTGCTGATAGCGCATTCCATGCAGGCGTTTGTATTCTGTGGGGTTTGGTATGCCCTTGTCATTGAGCATGCGGGCGATGGCAGTTTTTCCGCAGCCTTGTGCAAACAGAGAAAAAATTTCCCGTACGACGGCTGCCGCCTCTTCATCAATGATCAGATGGCCTCTGCAGACAGGATCTTTTTTATAGCCGTATGGGGCAAATGCACCGATATGCAGGCCGTTGAGCCGCCTGCTGGTAAGGACGCTGCGGATATTTTCGGATAAGTCTTCTAAATACCATTCGTTGACGAGGCCGTTGATCTGGCGGGATTTTTTATTGCCTTTGTTTGCCGTGTCTGCGTTGTCTACTATGCTGACAAAACGGATGCCCCATACCGGAAAAAGTCCGTGTATGTATTTTTCCACAAGTTCCAGTTCTCTTGTAAAGCGTGACTGTGTTTTGCAGAGGATAATGTCAAAACGTTTTTTTTGGGCGTCTTCTAAAAGGCGGTTAAATTCCGGGCGCTGCCTGTCGGCTCCGGTATAGTCGTCGTCACTGTATAGGTCGTAAATTTCCCAGCCTTGTTTTGCAGCATACTGTATGAGCATGGATTTTTGATTCTGGATGCTGCCCGAGTCATCGGTTTCATGCTGCTTATTTTTATCTTCTTCAGACAGGCGGCAGTAGATGGCTGCTTTTAGACTCATGGCTTTTTCTTTATTTCTTCTTGTAATGAGCTGTCTGATTGTAAATTTGATTTTAATTCTGGATCAGTATTCGTTTTAAAAATGGGTTTTTCCAGCTGATTAATGAGATCGGCCAGAGCATGGGTAAATTTTATTCTGGTAGCAGAGGTGCTGCCGTCCTTGAAAATACTTTTTAGGATAGGCCGGCTGTCTGGATTTGGAGTTGTTTTTGGCATTTGACCACCTTCTTTTTTTATATGACAGCATATGCAGGGCTGCTTGTACGTTATACGAAGGCAGGCGTGATTTAGAGTATGAGCTGAAATATAGAACAATGGCCGTTTTGTTTATGATGGTATTTTATATAATTTTATAGTATAAAATGTAATGTTAAAATCAATCATAATCAATCAGAAAATAAAATTTAAGAATCCCTATGAATGGGCATTGAGAGTTCATAAATCTTGTGGTATGATGTCAAAGTATTGTGAAAGCAGTTTTATAAAATAAAACGTACAGTCAGGTATTTGGCATCTGGTCTCAGCAGACGGGAACTGTAAAAGGAGACGGGCTCTTATGAAGAGAAGGAATAAAAACTATCTGTACATGACTTTGGTATTGTTTGTTATATATATTGGATTACTGACAGTTCTTTGCATGTCTGAATATACAGACAGCAGGGCGACAATTCGTTCTTTTAGTGACGCATTCTGGTATTCGATCGTTACACTGACAACGGTTGGGTATGGCGACCTGATACCGGTCACGCCTCTTGGACATGCAGTGGGAATTATTTTTCTATTGTTATCTGCCGGTATCATGATGACGCTGTTTGGCGCAGCCATATCTTTTATGACCAGCGAAGGACTGCCTCTTTTTCTGCTTGGCTTTCAGCGTAAGAAAAACTGGTATTATTTTGCGGATTATGGGGCTGAAGCAAATACGCTGGCTGCGAATATTTATAAAGAAGACCCGGATACGGTTATTATCTTTGGCCAGAAAAAAGATGACCAGATGGAATTTCCAGATTATCCGTGTCTGTTTATCAATGTTTCTCCTGCCAGGATTGTAGCATGTAAGAAAGACACTGGGTCAAGATGCAGGATATTTCTCATGAAGGAGAATGATATCGGTGTAAACAGCCGTGCGGTTGACCTGCATGCACTGCCGGTAGAAGTATATGCAAGAACGACGAACGGGCAGGATCAGCTTTCGGGAAATATCAGGTTTTTTCATAGTTATGACTGCTGTGCGAGACAATACTGGCGTTCGCGGCCGCTGTGCAGTCATGAAAATATGATTGTGATTATCGGGTTTGGGAATTATGGACGCTGCATTCTTGAACGGGCAATCATGACAAATATTATATCAGTGAAACAGCATGTGGCTTATCATATCTTTGGAGATGCAGAAAAATTTCTTGCTACGCATAGGTACCTACATAAAGTATTTTCTATGGGTGAAGCGTCAGAGACGGCAGATTCGTTGATTTTTCATGACGAATTCTGGGAAAAGCATCATAAGGTTATGGAACAGGCTGACCGTATCATTATCTGTCATGATGATGAACCGGAAGGCTGGAATATATACTGGCGTCTGAATAAATATTATAGGGTGCGCGGTCAGATTCACCTGCATAGCAGCCGCAGGGCACCCGGAGTAACTTATTTTGGAACAAATGAAGAAATTTATACGCCGAACCAGATTATGAGGACATCTCTGAATCAGGCGGCAATTATGATTAATGAGATTTTCCGCAGATCGGTTTCTTATCCGACACTCAGCTGGGAAAGGCTGGATGATTTTCACCGCGAGTCTAAAATATCTGCGGCAGACCACCTTTTGATGAAGATCCGTATACTTCTAAAAGATGAAACGATTACAGAATTTACTTCCGGCATAGTAGAGAAGGCTTATAAGGAATACTGTGATACAAAAAAGTCAGAATCAATGCAGGAGAAGTACCGGAGGCTCGATCATATGCGGTGGCTTCGTTTTTATACATTTTATAACTGGAGTTATGGAGCTATGCGTGATGATGCTGCCAGGCAGCACCCGATGCTGTGTCCGTACAAGGAGCTTACCTTAGAGCAGAAGAAAGAACGTGATGCTGCATGGGAGCTTTTAGGCAGTATTACTGTGGAGCTGAAGCAGTGCGCTATAGAGCGCTGAGGGAGATTTGAACATGTATCAAAATATAGGTCAAAATAAAAATGCTTTTATGAATGGGATCAAAGACGGAATGCCTATTGCACTCGGTTATTTTGCAGTAGCATTTTCTTTGGGGATTGTGGCAAAAAAAGCCGGATTAGATCCTGTGCAGGGATTTATATCCAGTATGCTGAACCATGCTTCGGCAGGGGAATATGCAGAATTTACGGTAATAATGGGTGATGCACCTTATATGGAAATGGCAGTTGTGATTTTAATTACAAATATGAGATATCTGCTTATGAGCTGTGCGCTCAGCCAGAAATTTCATCCAGATACGCTGGGATTTCACCGCTTTTTCGTGGGATTTGGGATTACAGATGAAATTTTTGGAATAAGCATTGCGAGGCCGGGTGTATTAAATCCTTATTATAATTACGGGGCAATGGCTGTTGCGCTGCCGGGCTGGGCAATGGGGACTGCCATGGGAATTGTGGCAGGAAATATTCTGCCTGCATCGGTAGTCAGTGCGTTAAGCGTGGCATTGTACGGCATGTTTGTTGCGATTATCGTACCTGCTGCAAAGAGGGATAAAATTGTCGCAGGTGTGGTTATAGTAAGCTTTTTGGCAAGCTTTGCGGTATCTAGGATCGGGCTGTTCAGCCATATGTCCGACAGTATGAAAATCAGCCTGCTGACGGTAGTGATTGCGGGGCTTGCGGCGGCATTTTTTCCGGTAAACGAGGATGACAGGCTGGCAGAGTGATCAAAATCAGTAAGGAAGTTTTAGCGGAAAACGAATAAAAATTAGTACAAAAGCTATTATGAAAACCTAGTTGAAAAAGTCTGCAGGAAATGTGATTGTGAAGAAGGAATAAGAAAAATAATTAAGAAAATCAAATGAGGAGGCTTCAGAAAAAATATGGAGCATAATATTTATATTTACATATTTGTAGCGGCGGCAGTGTCCTGTCTGATCCGCGTCCTGCCGTTAACAATGATCCGCAGAAAGATTAAAAATCCATTCCTGCGGTCGTTTCTTTATTATGTGCCCTATGTGACGCTTGCAGTTATGACTTTTCCTGCAATTATATCGGCACCGCAGTTTCCGCTTGCAGGAATTGCGGCGCTGGTAATAGGTATCGCTGCTGCCTGGCGGGGTGTAAATATGGTCGGCATTGCTGTATTGTGCTGCGTGGTTGTATTTCTCTGTGAGACTGCTGCTGTTTATCTGGGATAAATTGCACGGATCTCATCCATGCGGATAACATTTTCAGCATAAGGGAATGCCTCATCTAGAATGAGCGTTTCTACAATCAAAAATATAGTTGTTCTTACAGTATCGCCCCATCTGCTGCCATATCTTCCATCAGATCTGTGATCGGATCGCCTTTGGACTGGAATTCGCAGGCATTAAACGGTATGCCGCCTGCAGCCTGCGGCCAGA
>CAJUHV010000113.1 GCA_910586445.1 uncultured Eubacterium sp. | reverse complement strand
GCCTTATACTCGCCGCATATTTTGCAGTAATGCCCATGCGGGCGTTTTTTCTTTTTTGCCATCTGCCATTCATCCTCCATAGTCCTCTGCATCTGTCCATGCATGATTCCAGAGTCATTCCAGCCATTCCGGCGGCAGCATGAACTTCCCTCCGCCGTCCCCAATATTTTCAATGCCTAAATATCCTGAAACCGGGCTGTCCATAAGCTCATCTTCTGTAAGAGAATCCAGCAGCATAAAATCAAAGTCCCAAAAATATGTATTCTCATAATAATGCAGATCCTCAATCCGCTCCAGTTCCTCCCGCCAGCTTAACCTGACCAGATCTTCCCCGTCATCCGAATACTCCCGTTCATCCGGGTATGCCCCGCGCAGAGCCTCCACCACATAATCCCTCTGGCATGAAAGCGGTTCCTGTGTCCGGATTCCAAGCCTGTCCGTAGTTTCAAGCCTCAGCTTTATCAAAGAATACATGACATACTCCATGACAAGCTCCGGCACAAACTCATATTCCGATTCCAGCAGCGCTTTCAGTCCGAGAAAAGCTTTCCCCATTTTTGCAGCCGGATAATTTTCTGGAAAAAATCCCGTACTGCACTGCAGAAATCAAAATCATCTTCCTGCGCTTCTTTTCCCCTGCCCGTTTCATAATTCACAATCTCATTTCTGACAAGCTCCAGTATATTCCGGCTCAAATACCATGCGATAAGGGCATCTGCCTTTTTATCATCTGTATATTTATGCGGCAGCTTCAGCATTTCCAAATCCTCCGTGCAGACTTTTTATAGATACAGTTTACCATAGTTTCCCTTACAGCGCCACATTTAAAAAGCGGTAAACGATGTATCGGCTGCTAAATTTCTTATACATGTTTATTGACATTGCAACTGCCCGCCATTACAATGAACAAAAAAAATGTGTGCAAATGACTGTCAGGGAACTGCCTGGGACAGCCATGCAGTCAGAAGCGCATAAAGCATGATAAGGAGATTATGCCATGAACTATTTCACTTGTGACGCATGCCATTACATATTTCAGCTTGATGGAACCCCCTCTTCCTGTCCTGTCTGCAAGGCATCCTCAATTGTTGCGCAGAATGATACGGGCAGGAAGTTCAAAATTCCCGCTGTCCGTATTTCCACTGAAACAGAAATGGAACAGAGCAGACTGGCTGACGCAGAGGAATCAGCAAAAAAATCATTCCTCGAACGTGTGAAAAGCCTCTCCAGTTATACCCTTGCTGATGACGAATACCATACGGCCCTGATGCTCCTCTTCTATTTCAGATCCGCACCGGAAGAATTTACTGCCGGATATTTAAACAACCTCCTTTATGGTGGAAACTCCTTTATCGAATACGGGATGACAGAGACATCCGCAAGGAATTTATATATCCAGGCACAGAAACATTTTGCGTCAGAGCTTGGCAAGGAACGACGGGAAACCGGGTGCAATGATGCTACTGAAGTCGCAGCCTATACGAAAAAAGGTTCCGCCGCAAGCCTGCTCCTCCTGTTCCGCCAAAACGAAGCTGACCAGTTCCTCTGTAAAACCCCAAACCTCACAAATATCCGCAATGTGAAGTTTGACCAGGTTATAAAAGAGCCCGGCGAAGATTATATCCGTTTCCTGATGGACTGGCACAACTCAGTCAGGCACTAAATCAGATTCTAATTATACCCGTGAGCAAAATGATTTGCCAACAGATTAACGCTATTGTTAAAGTAGAAGCAAATCATTTGGCAAATAAGTATGCTCGCGAGTATAAAATACTTCGTTCTGCAATCCTGTTGCAGCAACAGGGGTTTTTATGCCTGCCTGCTTATCACTTGCACCCAATCCGCTCTGCCGACTGGTTTACGCAGACTGCAAATTATCCATTCCGCTTTGCTCCATGGATAACTTGCAGTTTCTTTTTTCGTTTTCATCCCTTCCACGTTTCCACAGCCATGCCTACGGAGTCGGCATAGCCGCTTCATACCGCAACGCTTTCTCATTCCCATCCGGCTGTTCCCTGCCCCACATCCCCTGCCGCCAAAAAATATAAATATTTCTTCCACAGAGGTATCACGTCCTCTCCCAAATCGGCTTATATATTAAGAGCTTTTTTCTCTCACAACGTTATCCCGCAGACGGGATAACGCCAAGGTTATACCGAAAAGTAGATTATCCCGAATTTTCTTCAATGTCCTTGAAAATTAAGACTCGCCATACAAAAATTCGGGATAAGTTATTTTTGACAGATGGTAGCCAGCCTACAAAAATTCGGGATAAGATCTTTCTTGTTTCAATCTATAAGAACAAAATTTTTATTTTTTATGGCTAAATGAGAACCTTGCAAACAAAATCGTCAAAAATATGATAAATACATACGAACAAAAAAATATTATCCCGAATTTTTTGTATATCACTTTAAGACTGATGAAAAATATTATCCCGAAATATTCTTTAGAACAGCTTGTATTTGGAGGCTCTTTTGTAAATATCGGGATAAGTCTTTTTTCGGTATAACTCTGGTTATCCCGAATTCGGGATAAACAGGGCATTATCCGAGAAGTTTTATTATCAAAGAAGTATCTTGTAAATGCAGTTTATCGGCAGATTACGAAAAAATATCGCGGATAATTATTCAATATCCGTTCTGCAAGTTTAGTGCCAGTATAATACCAAACACAAGAAAAAAGTGATCTCAATTAAAAATACTATACCAGATTCTTAGTCAGAATCTTCACAATCCCATAACATTATTTGAGAAGTTCTATTAGAAACTTAAAAAAACAACGCTTTCTAAGAACTTCTTTGATAATAAAACTTCTCGGATAATGCCCTTTATCCGAGAACTCGCATAAAGGGCAAGTTTCGCCTCGTGGCACAGAAACCCGCTGGCGCGGATTTCTGCTTACGGGCAAAACTTGATGGGGATTCCGCTCCCCATACCCTCGGCTGCATATTCTGGCGAATATGCAGGATCTGGCTCCTGTAAAACAGTCGCAGCGCACCAAAACCGGTGCGGGAAAAGAAAGGAAGGCGTTCATTTATGGCAAGGCCAAAAAAAGAAAAGGAACTAACGCATACGCACCACCTCCACTTACGACTCACAGACGTGGAATATGAAGTCGTGACAGAAGCCGCAAAGCAGGCAAAGCTTTCACTGTCAGAATACACACGCCGGCAGCTTTCTGGCAGGAAGGTAACTGTAAAATATGAAATCGTGGCAGATGTGCCAGAACTGAAAAAACTCATTGCAGAGTTTGGCAAAATTGGAAGCAACCTGAACCAAATTGCAAGACATTTCAACCAGGGTGGCCACCAGACACAGGAAATTTTAAAATCCCTCCGCCGGTGCATAGCCCAAATCTATGAAATGAAATATGCTGTCCTGAAAATGGCCGGGGATTTTTCTACTACTGTAAAGCACACAGACAGTTCTGAAGGGAACACTCATGGCGATACTGAAACACATAGCAGTTAAAAATGCGGATTACGGCGAAGCGCAGCGGTATTCCATTTTCAAATACGATGAAAAGACCGGGAAGCCCATCCTGGACGAAAACGGGGATATGCAGCTTAGGGACAATTATTTTCTGGACGGCATAAACTGTGACGCTTTCACTTTTGATACGGAATGCATGGAACTGAATGCCCGTTACGGCAAAAACCAGGATTATGATGAAATCAAATCCCACCACTACATTATCAGCTATGATCCAAAGGATGCAGACATAGGGCTTACATGTGAACACGCGCAGGAGCTTGGACTGGAATATACCGTAAATTATTTCCCCGGACACCAGGCGCTTGTCTGCACCCATACGGACGGGAATAACGGCAGCGGGAACATCCACACCCATATCGTGATCAACAGTGTCCGCAAATTTGATGTGGAGCGCAAAGATTTTATGGAGCGGCCATGCGATTCTCTCGCCGGATTCAAGCACCACCTGACATACAAACTCCTGGCTTTCCTGAAGAAGGCTGTTATGGATATGTGCCACCGTGAAAATCTGCACCAGGTAGATCTGCTTGCCCCCGCACAGAAAAAAATTACAGACCGCGAGTACCGTGCCGCACAGCACATGAAGCAGGAAACAGCCGGAAGCTCCGGACAGCTTTCTGCGGACAGCGCGCAGAAGCCTTCTGTATTCCAGACACAAAAACAGTTCCTGCGGGATGCCATAGAAGACGCAACACGCCATGCACACACAGCCGCTGAATTTGAAAAAATCCTTTTTGAAAAATACGGGGTGCTTTTAAAGGAAAGCCGCGGGCGGTTCAGCTACCTGCACCCGGACCGTTCAAAGTTCATCACTGACAGAAGCCTCGGTGCGCTTTATAAAACGGATTCCATTTTAAAACAGATCGCAGAAAATGCAGAAGTTCCAGACAGCATAAGAAGTCAGGAACAGGGAAATGCCTGTCCTGCAGAATCCGAACCATTTAAACAAGATAACCCTGTTTATGAAACGGCCCGCCCTGATGCTGCGGAAAAACCAGAACACGGTATGGACATTTCCGGATACAGTGCGGATAGTTCCGAATACGGCGCGGAAAGAAACAAAAAAACTCCAGACACCCCCGGATACGCAAACCGGAATGCAGAAAACAGCACAAATGCATTTAAAAATATTTCCTGGCATGATAAAAACCAAATACCGGCATATGATTCCGTTTCCATCCTATACTTTCAGTCGGAGCTGCGCCTTGTTACCGATCTGCAAAGCTGCATCAAAGCACAGCAGAACCAGGCTTACGCACAGAAAGTAAAAATTGCAAACTTAAAACGAATGGCTGAAACACTCATTTATATCGAGGAGCACGGCTATGACACAAGGGAAATTCTGGAAAACAGGCTTGCAGAAGCAAAAGAGGAAACGGGATTGTCAAGGAAATCGTTAAAAAAGACAGAAGAACAGTTAAAGGAAGTGAATGAACAGATCCATTACACCGGCCAGTACCTTGCAAACAAAGCTGTTTACGGGCAGTTTTTAAAAGCAAAGAACAAAGGGAAATTCCGCCAGGAGCATGCGGCGCAGATCACACTTTACGAAACTGCCGCACGGTTCCTGAAAGAAAAAGCGGCCAGTGACACAGACAGCCCGGTTCCCGGAAAGCTGCCGTCGCTGAAACTTCTGAAAGAAGAAAAAGCAGCGCTTATCCAGAAAAAAGAATCTGAACAGGCGGCATACCAGCGTAACCGCGACCGCCAGAAAGAACTGGGCACTGTCTGCTCAAACGTCAGTGCCATCCTTGGAAAACAAAAGCAACAGGTACAGGCAGAAAAGCGGAAACAGATGGAACATGCAGAATCCAGATAACAGAAAACGGCTGTACCGGAACCAGACATTTCTCTCCTTTTTATACTGAAAAGAAAACATGAAGCCTGAACCTGCTGTTTTTTCTGCCTGTTGCAGTTATACTATTTATGTGGTATGATTTTTTAAAAAAAGAAAGAAGGATAATAAAATGACAGGAAAAAGTTTTCGTGGAAAAGACCACTGTTACGTATGCGGAAATGAACTGCACTGGCACTGTCTGGCTGATCCTGGTTCAGCGGGGGACGCTGCAGAATCTCCGGCTGGCACAGGTATTCCGGCTGATATGACAGCCACAGGGAAAGAAGAAGACGGCTCCATCCGGTTTGAGGTTGTCTGCACCTGCCCGGACTGCCGCGCCAGAAATAAATATTTTATCAGCGCAAAGATGATCTGATCGCAAGGAACAGAAGGGAATACACCTGCACCCGCAGATGTATTCCCTTCTATGCATCCTTACCGGTTAAGCAGCCATCTTACTGGCCCTGTCTGTAATTTATCCTTTCAGCCCGCGTGACTGCCTGTCCATATCTTCAATAACAATATCATAGATCTCGCCCAGGGAAGCACAATATTCCAGCACTTTCCATGGCTCATTTGTATGAAAATGTATTTTTACCAGTTCTTCACCGCCAACTGCCAGCAGACAGTCCCCTTGAAAATTTTTTGAAAAATATTCGTTTATCACATCTTCATCAAGATTTTCACCCTCAATTAATAACTGCGTATCATACCGAAACTCTAACACTATCTCTGCCTCCTGCAAAATATGGTTTTCTATATTCTTTCTTACAAACATAAAATGGCCCGTTATGTGCTGCCTTATCCGCATATCATCTCCATATACTGCCGGACTTTCTCGTCAAATGGCAGCTCCGGATTAATGCCGACCTCCCACCATGTCGTGCCATAAGGTGCTCCGCCGTCTGTATATCCAGCAATAAAAGCAAAGGTATCATCGCAGTCATCATACATCAATGCCATTTTTTCCTGTTCTTTCCGCTGCCTTTCCAAGCGTTTCTGACGCAGCCGCTCCTCCTCGCTGCGTTTCACCGCATCCAGATATTCCTGTGTAAATTCAACGCCAATCTCCTGCAGGTCTTTTAAGGCGCAGACGGTATCCACATGGAAACGCTCCTTATAATGCTTCACGATCTTTTTCGGAGTCCCCTTATATGTAACAATCCACTGCCTTGCTTTCCGCAGCCGCTGTTCCCTGCGCTGCGCTTTATTCAGCTTCTTTTTAGCCAAAATAACACCCTCTTTCCAGAATATACAGCATCCATTTTCTTTTCATGCCGCCCTGCCGTTCTAAATTGCCAATGCACCCGGTGTACTTTAGATGTTTACACACGGCTGTCCCTCTCCCCTGAAAGCCTTTCTTTCAGCAGGGTATTCCTTTTTGTCACGGTTACATTTCCTACCGCATAGGCGAGGGCCTTCCTGTCTCCCACCATAACCAGTAATTTTTTTGCCCTTGTAATGCCCGTATAAATAAGGTTCCTCTGCAGCATCCCAAAATGGCTCATCAGTACAGGCATAACCACAGCCGGATATTCCGACCCCTGCGATTTATCTTACATCTGAGATAAATCGCATTATCCTGTGAGTACATTTATTCTAGGAAATTTGGATAAACCCTTGAGTTACA
>CAJUHV010000112.1 GCA_910586445.1 uncultured Eubacterium sp. | reverse complement strand
TTGAAAATAAATATCATATCAGTTTACAGCACAGATTCAGTGCATACAATGAAAATAATAAGCCAAAATGCAAAAGCAAACTGGATTATATAGACAGGGTTATGAACAAAGTACCTGAGTTATATGAGATTGCAGCGAAATTATATGAAAATGACGTGAAAGCACTCGTGGAAGAAATGTACAGCATTGCAGGCTGAAAATATAAAGCAGATGAAACGTAAAATTGGAAAGTTTATAAATAGTTTATAAAAAGAATATATTAGTGAATGTAGCTGTATTGTGAATGCAATTAATAATCAAAAGAATAGAAATGACAGTAACACGTCATTATTTGTGTCATAAAATAAAATAACATACATATGGAGGCTGATATTATAAAAGAAGATTTGTTATTTGTTTTTAAAAGATTACTTGAAAAAAATAAAATTACTATAGATGAATACAATAAAGCAGTTGATATTATAATAAAGCAGTATAAATAAAGAAAGTGTGGGGCTGGCTTACCCACACTTATTATTTTATTTTGGGTCTGTTTGTGTTATAATTTGAAAAACATAAACAAAATTAGGATGGTGTGATATGGAAGAAAAATTAAGGGCTGTTTACTACTGTCGAGTGAGTACAGATGATGAAAATCAGTTGACATCCATTGTAAATCAAAAGGAAGAATCTACAAAGGTTATTGAAGAAAATCACTGGCAGCTGATAGATGGATACGTTGATGAAGGTCGGTCTGGAACAACTACAAAGAGACGTGATGAATATAATCGTTTATTTAAAGACATGGAGAGTGATAAGTTTGATATTATAGTAATAAAAACGCAGGATAGATTGATGAGGAATACAAAAGAGTGGTATTTTTTCATTGATAAACTTGTGCAGAATAATAAAAAATTATACTTCTATTTAGAAAGAAAATTCTATTCTCCAGATGATGCGCTGATTACGGGAATAAAAGCAATATTAGCAGAAGACTATAGTAGAAGTTTGAGCAAGAATATTAATAATGCACATAGAAAAAGACAGGAAAAGGGAAGCAGTGTTATTATAACTTCTAAAACATGGGGATATGATAATGTAAATAAGCAGATTGTGGTTAATGATAAAGAAGCTGAGATGGTCAGGTTTATTTATGAAATGGCGGAACAAAATTATGGTTCTCGTACGATTGCGAAAATGCTGCAGGATCATGGCTATTATAATCATGATGGTAATAAAATAGCTGAGCAGACAGTCCGAAGAATTATTAGAAGTCCGCTTTATAAGGGTACAGCAGTAATGAATGTTTTACATAAGGATTTTGAAACAAAAAGAACTGAAAGAAATAATAAGGACAAATGGATCTACCACGATCACATTGTACCCGCAATAGTTTCAGAAGAGTTATGGGATAAAGCTAATAAATTGATGGATGCAAGGTCAAAGACATTTATTACTGAAGATTTTAAAATGAAAACGATAGGGAGCAAAAAAAATTCAAATCCTCTTACGAGTAAAATTGAATGCGGATTATGCGGCAGCACATATTGGAGAAGTACGGCTGTAAGTGAAAAAAAGAATAAAATATATTGGAATTGCAGCGAATATGTTCAGCGGGGAAGAAGGACAAAGAATAATAGAAGCCCTAAAGGCAAAATGGAACCAAAATATGAAGTGTCGAATGCTGGATGTGATAATATTCATCTTAAAGAAGAAGATTTGGATGATTTAATATATCAATTAGCACAGAAAATATATATGAAGTCAAAAGAGGATATTTATTCTGTTGCGTCTGCTATTTTGAAACAGGTAATTAATGATACTAGCGAGATCGAGCAGCAGGAAAAGTCTGTGAAATGTGAGTTGGAAAAGCAGCGGACTAGCAGGGAAATTTTGTTAGACAGGTATCTTGATGGCAAAATTGAAGATGACATATATCGTATCAAAGATGCTAAGATAAAAGAACGTATGACAGAATTAGAAGATGCCTGTGGTGAGCTTGCTGCGAAAAAAAGTTCAATATCAGAAAAACAGGATAGATTGAAAGAACTTGAAAATGAAATAAAAATGATTGCGGATTATGATATGAGCGTGGTCAATATAAAAAATCATATAGAACAAATTATGGTATATCCAGAATATATGATCTTCAGATTTGATATTTTTGGTGAGATCAAGATAGAAGTGAAAAAGATAAATTACAGGAAGAAAGAATATAATATCTGTTTGTGAACTAAAGTGAATACCTGGCTCCCATATATAATCAGATAGCCGAGGCCTTGTCTGGCTGCTATAAACTCTCCGATAATTACGCCGACAAGGCACAATCCTATATTGACTTTCATAATGCTGAGCAGGTTTGGTATGTTGGCAGGCAGGATGACCTTGTACAGGGCATCGCTGCCCGTGCCGTTCAGTGTGTAGATCAGCTTGATTTTTTCAGGATCTACTTCCATAAATCCGGTATACAGGCTCATGATCGAGCCGAATACTGCTACTGACATGCCGGTTAAGATAATCGTTTTGTAGCTGGCACCGAGCCATACGATTAACAGCGGCGCGAGTGCAGATTTTGGTAGGCTGTTTAGCATGACCATATAAGGCTCTAAGATCTTGGATAATGTGCGGCTTTTCCACAGCAGGACTGCAAAGACAAGGCTGACAGCGATTACAAGGAAAAAGCTCACAATAGTTTCAAACAAAGTGATGCCGATATGTTCCAGCAGGTGCTGCTCAAAGAGCATGCTGTTCAGACAGCGGATCAATTTGGATGGGCTGCTGAAAATAAAGGAATCGATGATGCCGCATCTGGCGCAGAGCTCCCAGGAGACTATAAATATGAGGAATAAAGATATGCGCCAGAATAATATTTTGTAGTTTGTGTGCCGGACAGATTTAAGATACAGTTCCTGCGCGGAAAGTGACTTCTTCATCTGCGTTCATCTCCTTCCATAACAGATTGAAATAATCTTTGAATTCGTTTGTATTCCGGCGGTCTAATGCCGATAAATCTTTTGGAAACGGTGTTAAAATAATGCGTTTCAGCTGCCCGGGCCTGGGGCTGAGCACTAAAATCCGGTCAGCGAGGCTGACTGCCTCCGACAGGTCATGGGTAACAAGGACTGCGCTTTTTTTCTCTTCACGGATAATGGCGCTGATATCATTGGACGTTTTGAGCCTTGTCTGGTAGTCAAGGGCAGAAAAAGGCTCATCCAAAAGCAGAAGCTGAGGCTTTAATACAAGCGTGCGGATCAGGGCAGCCCGCTGGCGCATGCCGCCCGACAGCTCGGAAGGCTTTTTATGGCGGAATTCGAACAGGCCGTATTTTTTCAGCAGGTGTGCAGCATAGTCTTTTGTCTGGCCTGTCAGTTTTTTCTGGATTTCCAATCCAAGATAGATGTTTTTTTCAATGCTGCGCCATTCCAGCAGGTGGTCTTTCTGCAGCATATATCCGATTTCACAGATCGATTTTTTTGTCAGCGGTTCTCCTTGAAAGAAAATTTGTCCGGATTCCGGCGTATTCAGATGGCAGATCAGGTTCAGCAGCGTAGATTTGCCGCAGCCGCTGGGACCCGCAATGGCAAGAAATTCGCCGTCATTTAAAGAAAAGCTGATATCAGATAAAGCAGGTGTCTCTCCATCAATCGAATGGTAGGAGTATGACACATGTTCAAAGTCCAGCAGATGATTCATAAAAATCCCTCCAATAAAAAATAGTTGCGGTATCATAGGTATGTTTGGATTGAAAGAGTTGTATTGTAAGGCATAGATGCTTATAATGTATTGTATGAGCGAAGAAAGAATGGGTTACATATAGGTATGGAGGAAGAAAGACGTGAAAGGCTTTATCCTCAGTTTCCTGTAAAGTTAGATTGAAGCTGTCAATCAGATACTCCCACATCAGTAATGTCATATATTCCACCTGCCATTCTTGATTTTCTGGACTTCCTGTGCTGATTTTTCTGTAAAATCATCTTCTGTTGTATTGTTTTCTGTGAATTTTAAGATATTCTTTGTATATTCGCTGATATTGCCTTTAGTTCCAGTAGTATTAAAGACAATTCTAGCGGTACCATCTTCTAAAAGCACATCGTGATCTTCTTTACACATATTTTCAAACGTATATCTCCACTGTCCTTTTCCAAACGCATCAAAGGTACAGATAAAGATAACAAAGCTTTGTGGAAGCTCACTGTAATCTGCCCCTTTTTCGATTGCATTCAGGTCTATCATTCCGGCTGGTAATCGGGATACAGGGCAGGTATTTTATCCCGTATATTCTGCCTGTGCTGCTGTTTATACAGACAGATCAGATCACGGTGGGAATGGATCGCCAGACGATTCTGGCTGCGTATTGGTTTTTGCAGGCGGGGATAATGAATGATATATTAAGCAAAATCGTATTTTGATAAATCGGTTATCGTGTCATTGAAGATACGAGGCACTGCCCGCTAAAGCATGATATTTCAAACACGCTCAAGCGGGCAGTGCTTCGCATATTCAGGAAACATTTAGGATGATTTATACAAATAGGCTTGGTTCTTTCTCACAAAATAACGTAAGCCTGTGAAGCGCCCTGGTACAGGCGACATACAGCAGATTTTTGTCATCTGTATCATGGTAGGTCTTGCTGTCCGCATCACAGATTAAGACGGAATCAAATTCCAATCCCTTTGACATATATACCGGAATGATAAATACACCTTGTAAATCCGACATGCTCCCGTTTTGGATTAACTGGATATCCATCTTGGATTTCAGCTTCTGGTATAAGCGGGCGGAGCTGCGTTCGGTTTTGCAGATCAGACCGATTGTCTGATAACCTTTTTCCTGGCACAATTTTATTTCGCTGGCAATCTTATCGATAAAGGTTCTGGAACTATCAGCGGTAATTACCTGCGGGCTGTCTCCGGTTCTGTTAAAGCTCTTTATTTCCGGACTGTGATCAATAAACTTTAAGCTATAGTTTAATATCTCGTTCGTACAGCGGAAACTTTTTTCCAGCATAATAAGAGCGGCTTTTTTCTTATTCAATATTTTTTGAATCTGTTCGTATAGGGAACGGTCTTCTTTCTTTGCAAGTGTCTGGTTCATATCGCCTAAAACGGTAAACTTGGCATTTGAAAACAGCAGGCTGAATATTTTGTACTGAAGCGGGTAATAGTCCTGGGCCTCGTCGATCACTACCTGCATGATGTTTTTATAGCGGTTATTTCCATATACTTTTATATACAGATAAGCGATGGCTATCGCATCGTCATAGAACAGGAGGCCTGTTTTAAGGTTATCCCTTGTGTATTCCAGTATGCTGCTTATATGTTCGGACGGTTCGTTATCCTGCAGCAGGCTGTAAAAATAGTCCTCATCCTTAAACAATGACTGATACAGTCCGATCAGGTCCAGCGTAATGAAGCTTTGTATTTCCTGCCTGACCTGATTCCGTTCTTCCCAATATCTGCGTCCCTTTCTGGCTGTGAAGATTTCTTCCAAAATATAATCTTCCAATTGCTGCAGCCTTACGCCAAGCGGTGTTTCCGGTCTTGCTAAAATCTTTTCCTGCAGTGCTTCTTTCGTGACCATACATGCGCCCTCATAGTATACGTCGTCAAATGCGATCCACCGGGCGGGCAGATCGAGGAGGAACCGGTCTAACAGCTCGATAAAAGAAGTGGATGTTTTAAATGTAATGCTGCTTTTTTGCAGCTTTTTAAAGTGTGAGTCACCGATTAAATTTTCTAAAAAGTCATTTTTTGCCTGGAATTTCCTGCCGTTTAATACGGCATGCAGCAGGTCTTCAAAGACAGCAGAATCAACGTGGTCTTCTCCCAATTCAGGCAGTACATGAGAGATATACTGTTCAAAAATAGGATTGGGGGAGATAATCATAATATTATTCGCGGCCAGTCTTGTTTGTAAGCCCTGATACATAAGATATGCGGCCCGGTGGAGTGCGATCGACGTTTTTCCGCTGCCTGCCACGCCCTGTACCATCAGCAGGTCATTTTCCAGATCTCTGATTACAATGTCCTGATCCTGCTGGATCGTTTCAACAATCGCTTTCATCTGGGCAGTGGTGTTTTGTGATAGGAGCTGTCTTAAAAATTCATCGACAATCTGCACATCTGCATCGAAAAAGTATTCCAGCTTTCCGTTTTTTATTTCATGCTGGCGCTTTAAACCGAGCGTGCCGCTTACCTGCCCGCATGGTGCGTCGTAAAATGCATTTCCGGGCATAAAACGGTAAAAAATACTGGCAATCGGTGATCTCCAGTCGTAAACATACATCTCTTGAAAATTATTTTTCTTGAGTGAGGACCGGCCGATATATATCTGTTCAAATTCGTCCTCATCGTCAAACTTAAAATCAATCCGTGCAAAGTAAGGCGATTTCAGCATATTCTGCAGCAAAAGTATCTTATGTTTTTCTTCTTCATAATCTATAATTTTGTCTGTGACAGGGTTAAGGTATTGGCTTAATTCGGCAAGTGCCTCAAAACCATCCGAAGACCATAGGTTTGTTATGCCGTGTACGGTATTTTCGCGCACTTCTTTTTTTTCTTCAATAATTTCAGATTTTTTCCGCGCAGCGTTTTCTTCAGCCTGCTTCAGCTGCGCCCTGGCCAGGGCGATCGTCTGTGTGAGCCTTATTTCTTCATATTCTTGTTCTGATTGATGATTCCCCATAAAACATAGACCTCCTTAATAAATGAAAAAGTTCTGCTGAATCCGTCCTGCATACGAACAGATCATCTGCATGATTTTATTAAATATCAGCCGGATAGTACACAAGTCTACCATATGCCGGATTTGATAAATAGTCTTGTACTGAAAATTTTTCTATGATACTATTATGATGGAAAAGGGATGCAGGCTTTAAATTACCTAATAATATGGCGGTGCGGAGAGATTTGTATTTCTAAATAGGTATAGGCGATTGCGAAACAAGTTCGCAATATTGATTCCAACAGGGAAAAATTCGGTCATGCCGGATTTTAAGGAGGTGGATATGAGTA
>CAJUHV010000111.1:989-7304 GCA_910586445.1 uncultured Eubacterium sp. | reverse complement strand
GGATAGGGAACGGCAAAATTTTTTACACTTCTTTTACTTCTTTATCTCACATGAGAAAATACCTATGGTTTGTAACAACACTGCCAAGCCTCCGGTACTGCTCATTTTCATATTCAATCGATGCTTTCATCCAATTTTCACTATCCAGATACACTACAATACCGCATTGATCAAATCTGGACTTGCTGTCAAATTCTGTTTTTACGATGAACGAAAAATACTTTTCCGACGTTTTCATCTGCAGGACTGGCGCACTGTCATTCTGAAACCCGTAGTAATTCCTCTGCCACAAATCGGTTTTCGGTTGTGTAAATAATAATCCTGTCATGTCACTTTGATCTGTTTCCCCGATCCAAAACAAATTTTTCTTTTCAAATATCATATGAACCTCCCTTTAGCAGCACTTTATCTGACAGTCCATTTTCTTCAATCCAAGTCTGAATGACAGGATATTCTTCTCCGTCACCTATAATTATCAGGTCTGGCACCTGCGCTCTTTCTTCTAAGCATTTTTATATGCATCTAATAAAAGGTCCGCCCTTTTCTGCCTCAGCAGTGTGCCCACAAAAAGAAATAGTTTTTTTTCATCATTTCTCTCACCTGCATCTAACACTTCAACTGTATTACACGCTACAAACATTTTATCCTTAGGCACACAGCGATCTGCATATTTTTTACTGGATATGGAGTGTAAAATCTTCCTGCATCCGCCATTGTCCCGGGTCCAGCCGGATATACAGCTGGCGCTTATGCCGGCAGCTGTCCGTCAGGGGAATGAAGATGCGCTTTCTCTTCTGCTTTGCAGTGATATATATGCCGTGGTCCCCGTACCGGCAGGCACGTTCCGTCATTGAAAACCCCGATGCCCTGTCTATATGCAGCTCGATTCATAGAAAATTAATAGAAAAAAGGGCAGTCTCAAAAAGTACACTTTTTGAGACTGCCTTTCGTAAAAAACCTATAAAATAAAACGGTCAGCAGCGGATCATATAAAATAAAAAACATGCCAGCCCTATATATAAATATGAATCTCGGCATCCTCCATTAACGTTTATAATAATTTAAATCGATTTTTCTCGAATTCCAAAAGGCCCTCATCCCGCATCTTACATAGTTCGTGCGACATGGCACTGCGGTCTACAGAAAGAAAATCCGCCAGCTGCTGCCGGTTAAACGGGATGGCAAAGCCTGCGCTGTTTTGTTGTCTGGCTTCTTCCGACAAATAGGAAATCAGCTTTTCCCGCGTAGAGCGCATGGACATATGGCCGAGCTTCTGCACCAGCTTTCTATTTTTCTCAGAAATTGCAAAAAATAGATTTTGTACGACTATGGCATGAAAACGGCAGGCCGAAGAACAGGTAGTAATGACCCGCTTTACATCAAAAAAAATCACGGCACTGTCCTCCACTGCCGCCACATCATTGAGCAGCGCACCGCTGTCCGGCGCTGCATACGCCTCGCCAAACATTTCGCCCACAGAGATCTGTCCAAGAATGCTGCGGTTGCCCCAATAATCATCCTTCTGGATATAGAGTTTTCCTTCAGCCAGAATAATAATATCATTGAAATGCTCGCCCTGACGCAGCACATAATCGCCTTTTTTATAGGTACGCAGCCTTGCACCAAGGCATGCAGTCATCGATTCGATTTCATCACTGCCCACTCCGTCAAACATCTTCGTCCTTTTCAGCACATCCAGATACTTTTTCACAAAACACCTTTTTCCGTTGTAAAAACAACCGAATTTTTTTATAAAATTTACTATACTCATCCCGTAAAGTCAATAGCATTCATCAAAAATACAGAATTAAAAAAATAAAAATTTGTTATCAGCAATTAAATACCAACAATTAAAATAGAAAAGGAGCAGATATGATCAGAAGGATTATCAAAATTAACGAGGAAAAATGCAACGGCTGCGGTGCCTGTGCCGCTGCATGCCACGAAGGTGCAATTGAAATGATCAATGGAAAAGCAAGGCTTACGCGTGAAGACTACTGCGACGGCCTCGGCGACTGTCTTCCTGCATGTCCGGCAGATGCAATCAGCTTTGAAGAAAGAGAAGCACCTGCATACGATGAGGCCGCTGTACTGGCAGCAAAAGAAAAGAATGCAGCAAAGCCGCCTGCGTGCGGCTGCCCCGGAACACAGTCCAAAACGATTCAAAGAGACAGCTGCGGCCACAGCGCTCCTTCCATGCCTACTGACAGCCAGCTTTCACAATGGCCTGTACAGATCAAACTAGCTCCTGTAAAGGCATCCTATTTTGACAATTCCAGGCTGCTGATCGCGGCAGACTGCACAGCATATGCTTACGGCAGCTTTCACAATGAGTTTATACGCAGCCATATTACACTCATAGGGTGTCCAAAACTCGATAACTGCGACTATGCTGACAAGCTGACAGCGATACTTGCCGAAAACGATATTAAAAGTGTAACAGTTGTCCGCATGGAAGTACCCTGCTGCGGCGGTATCGAACATGCCGTAAAAAATGCGCTGCAGGCAGGCGGCAAATTTATTCCATGGAGAGTCGTTACGATCTCTACAGATGGCAGAATATTAGATTAACGGACAGCTGACAAAACCGCTCAATTTTACTTTGAAAGTCCCATCGCGAAGCGATTTAGTTAGATTCAGAGATCCGTAATGCGCTCACGACTTTCATTGTTAGTGGTGCGTAGAATGCGCATGTAGGTCTATTTACAAAAAAAGCCAGTCTATATTTATCAAATTATAATAAATATAGACTGGCTTTTGCCATATTACTATACGATCACCCTGCCAGCTTCAGCGCACAAATTAAATAAAATCGCTAAACTGTGATACTCCCTGTACATTATATGCCCCAGCCGATGTATAACCATTGGCACTCTTCGATTTGGAAGTCAGATAATGGTCTACGAGTGAAGCATTTGTGGCAACAGAACTGCCGTAACCCTTGAAAAACTTCTGGACACTGGACATATCTGATTTTTTAAATGCATCCTCATCAATTGACATTTTGTTATTCGAATCCAGTTTAATTCCAAACTGTGCCAGTGCATCCTTGTTTTTCTCTGTTTTTTCCTTAATATAAGCCAGATTTGTTATGACACCGGAATTTTTGTTGGATTTTGCAGCATCAAACATCGCATTATAATTCTTTACAAAACTCTCTGCCGCAGCAAAAATTTTGTCAATATCATACGTTTCCTTGCCATTTTTATCCTTGATCTTTGCATACAATGCATCTGATGCAAGCTTTTCACTGTCTGCCTTAAAAGAAGCTGCGCTGGTAACTGAGCTTACTTTATCTTCTGTCGTCGTACTGCCTGCCGTGCCAGCGGTAACGCCTGCAAACTGAAGCCGGGACAAAACTGTAGAGCCATAGCTCATGCTGTCTTTCTTTGAAAACAAATCCTGCACTTTAGAAATGTCTGCTCTCTTTGCCTGACCTTCTACAAACTGAAGCGTGCCATTTGCATTGACTGCAATACCGATTTCCCTAAGCTTATCAGCATTCGCAGCTGTACTTTTCATCATGCCTGCCACATGCGATGTCTTGCTGGACAATGTGGACTGCTTTGCTGCATTCACTACATCATTGTATTCTGCCACATAGTTTTTCAGTGCTGAAACCACATTATCCTGCGCACTCTTCTTGCCGTCTTCCGAAGCGGTATACGTTGAGTCATTCTGTAATGTCTTCACCGCGTTCGTCAACTTCGGTATTCCTGACTCCAGCTTGGAATTTGCCTCACTGGTCTTTGCAGAAAGCTTAGGATGCTTTTTCTCTTCGAGTATCCGGTCAAGCACATTGCTAGTGCTGCTATTTGCGCCAGATGTCGTACTTGAACTATTATTTCTGCCATAATAAGCTTTTAAAAGCCTTCGATAACTGCCATTTCTAATGCTGGCATAGTCTGAGAAAAAACTAGCATTTGCATTTCCCATTCCACCGAAAAAATTTTGATTTACATTCATTGTCATCACTCCTTTGAATAAAAATATGGACATCCATATCCTGACATATGATATATGTCTGACAGCGTAAAACTTTTATTTATAATAACATAGCACACCCGCTTTAAAATTGCAATCCATAAACAAGCATTGCGGCAGACTATTCATGACAACTAAGATTTCTAAAGCTGCGACATTCGGATTCTGCTGCATAATCAGGACTGTTTAATTTTAGTATAGACAAATGCTTTCTCCCCAGGCCTGTCTTCAATCAGGCAGGCAATCGCTAACAAATACAAATGATACGGTTCTCCCTGTGTCTTAGAATCCCACAAGAAATATGTCTGATTAAATTTCTCATCAGAATCCGTATCATCGCCACTATCCAGGAACCATTGCAATCCTCCCATCATAGAGTCTCCTGCTTCTGGACATACTTGTTTATCACCAATCAGATCTCTTGGCAAAAAAAATTCTTCTGCCACATCTAATGTATCGTAATCCATATCTGCAGACCACCCCAGTTTCTTATACCCTCTAAGATTCATCTCCCGTTCTTTGGAACGCACTGCGCATATGACTTTTTTTCCAGAGTAAGTAATCGCGCTTCTTTCTGCAAGAGGAAACGCATCCACAAGCACCAGCGTTTCCTCATATACTTTTTCCCACTCAGCTTTTGTCACACTTTTTGACACATTTTCATAGATAAATATTCCCATACTTTTCTCCTTTCCCTAATCCAGTCATGGCAGATCATTTCACTCTCTGGTATAAATACGATCTGGGAATATTATATTATATTTTATTTTCTCTCTATCTTCATTAAACAGTTAGTCCAAAAGCTTTTGATATTTTCCTCTCACGCACTTATCCTGTCTTCCTTTCACTCCCACTGTCTGAAAGTTCACATAAAAATATCAGTAAGACAGGCCGCTTTGTTCTTCCAAATATATCCTCTTTATATACTTATTATTAAAGTAATATTCTGTTACACATTTCAATTTTTGCATTTAACATCCTGTTTCTATCATCACGATTCTGACAAATGAATATAAACCGCTTTTCATCCACTTTTTCTACAAGAAAATCTTCCATGTGCACACCCAAAAGTTTACTGAGCATAAACAAATGGTCAACTGTAGGCAAAACTTTCCCATGAAACCATCGATAAACGGGCTGCGGGCAAGAAAGGTGAAGATATTGCTGAATCGCCTTGACATCATACCCAGCGCTTATGATCATTTGTTTCATTTTCTGACCACTTTTTTTCATATCAATATTGGCGTATATATCTAGTTTTTTTCTATTGTCATTCATTTTTTTATCACAGCCCTTTCCTTTTTAAAAAAAGCTGCGTAAACTGATTGCGACAATCCTTATCCACATCAAATACAGCTTTGTCATTTTCAAACCGCTTAACAGGTTTCATGAATAGTTTAAATAATGAGACAAAGCTTCTAAAACACTTGTTTTTCCTCTCCCATTTTTTCCTGTAAGTATCAGATGCTTTGGCCTTTCATTTGAAAGCGGAATCGATATATTTTTAAATGCCTGACATTTACGATCGATCTTTAGATTTGATAAAAAAACACTTTTCACTAATCTTCCTCCAACCACGAAGACAGACAATCTTATTTACATATAACCAAGGCTTTATTGTCTGCAAAATTACTCAGTTACCTTTGACATCTATTATCATATCATATTCAACGAAAAGCAACAACATACGAATGCTCAGTTTTATTGTCTACTGTCCAACAAAAAGCGTTCCCACCCATTCTGGACAGAAACGCTTTTTTCATTTTATTCCCTTCAATGCTCCAGCATATTCTCAATAAATATCCCATACCCCATCTTAGAATCCGATATAAACACATGTGTTACCGCACCAATGATATGACCATTCTGGACAATCGGAGACCCAGACACGAGTGTGTCAAGTTAGGGACAACACTTTTTTTCATATTTTTTTCGACAGACCTTTACTGGCTGTCGAAAAATGACTTTAAGTACATTCCCATAATAATTCAAGTTGTATATCTTCCATAACAATTAAGAATCCTATCATACACTCTGACTCTATGATATTATTTACTTTATACAAAACCAACAACTTATAAAGCATCCATTGTCTGTATCAATTCAAAATATTCTATAAGTCCTCTACACGTAAATCTTTATTAAACATTTCGTATGTAGCTGTAGGACTGTTACTTGTAACCCGAAAAATTTTGTATTCCATATACTGCAATAGATTCACTTTTTTATCTATAATGTATTCCAGATCATCATCACAACAGGTAACTATTTTATCAATAATGTATTCCAGATCATCATCACAACAGGTAACTATTTTATCAATAATGTATT
>CAJUHV010000111.1:0-889 GCA_910586445.1 uncultured Eubacterium sp. | reverse complement strand
CCAGATCATCATCACAACAGGTAACTATGATTTTTTGTTTGGATGCATTTTTGTTTATTAAATAATGCTCCCTTGAAATATCAAAGCATGTACTGGTTACTTTTTTCTGCCGAATACGATCCCAAATTGCGCGTCACTGGTATCCATAATGCTTTCAAATTTATTGGTATAGGTGTTATCAGGTTTTTTCTCCGGTTCGTTTTTACATTCGATAATAAAATAAGTTGCCAGATAATTAAACACCGATGAATACACAGTATTTATTCCACACAATAGCGTACAGTCAAATTGATTTGTTTTAGTCTTTACATCATTTGAGCCCCTAACATATTTTATCGAGTTAAAAATACACAATATTAATTCTTCAAAAGCCTTCCCTTTGGCAGTTGTATTCTTCCCATAATCCAAATCGAGTTTATCTTTTAATTCATTAAACCTGTCATACGCTGATTCACTTGGATTATAGTAAATTTCATATATATCTTCTTTTTTATTTGAAAGTGAATCAGCTTTAGAAAAATTTACTGCTGCACATTCACCCTGATTAAGCCTTTCTTCTATTGCTCTTATTAGTTCATCTTCTGTAATATCTGGCTGCAGTATAACTGTATATGCTATATATACATTATCTACTGAGATATTTTTGTCTTCATCACATTCATTACAATATATAGGATGGATTAATATATCCGCCACCTCATCTTTTGTAACAATATCCAGCGTATAATAACAATCAGGACATTTTACCAGATAGTATTTGTCAAGTATTTTCTGTTGCTCTGCAAACTTTAAGATAACTTCTGCCAAAGAATACTTGACTCCCTTCTGTTACCATCATACTTAGGCGTTTGCGAAACGCCAGAACCCACATAAATACGGGATTCTTTTT
>CAJUHV010000110.1 GCA_910586445.1 uncultured Eubacterium sp. | reverse complement strand
AAACATTTGTTGTCAAGGTTCAGTTCCTGGCTACGAGTTTTATTTTCGTAGCAAAAGTGGGGATTTTATAAAAATGGATTCTGAAAGCCTTGAAATTACTGGCTTAGAGATTCCGAGAGATCATTAAATTTGAATGGAGGATGATTTTTATAAGCATGACAGAATTACAACAGGAAAGGCATTATTAAAATCAAAGAATTTTGTGATTATTTAGGAATAGGACAGACAAAAGCAAGAGAATTATTAAGAGGTCGTAATGGATTTGGAGTTCAGATAGGGAATCGATGGTATGCGAAGAAGAATAAGCTTGATGAATGGTTGGATCGACAATCCATATAAATTTAAAATATAAAGTAAAAAAGTTATCAGAAATGATAAATACTTTTTTCATTAAAAATCGTATTTATCGTTGAAAGTTTGGATTTGTGAGTTGAAAGTAATAAGATTTGGTGTTATACTTAGCGAAGTATATCTAAACTTATCTTTTTGGTTTGCTCACAAATCAGAAAGGATTGATGGATATGGGGAAGTCATTAAAAGGTAAAGAACTGGGAAAAGGTATTAGTCAAAGAAAAGATGGCCTGTATCAAGCACGTTTTACAAATCGATTTGGGAAAAGACAGGTGATATATGATAAGGCGTATAATGGCATACAAAAGAAAATGCGCGAAGCGTTACATACTGATGAAATGGAAATCAATGTTGTTACAAATATGATTTTAGATGAATGGTTTATGCAATGGATTAATACATGTAAGAAAAATTGCAGAAATAATACAAAAGACACATATACCAGACATTATAAGCGTGTTCAGAAAGAACTAGAGCGTGTTTGAAAAATCATTCCTGTGATCTGCACTCCCCACTTTGCGGATAATTCATCCCAAATTTAATCAACATAGCCCGCTATGCCTCATAAATTTGGGATAAATTCTCCACTAAGTGTGAAGCACATCTCACAGAAAGCATTTTTCAAACACGCTCTAGGATAGAGGAAATTAAACCAGTTAAATTTGATTGTAATGCAGAAGGCAGTCAATAATTAAAGAACTGATAATGAACGAAAGAATACATAAGAATAACCCTGACTTGGTTTTTGAAAAATTCACCCCACATTGTTTTAGGCATACTTTTGCAGCAAGATGCTTGGAAGCAGAGGTTCTATATGAAAACGATATCAGCACTGCTTGGCCATACACAGCTTCAACTTACAACAGATTTGTATATGCATGTTACTAAGGAGTCTTTATTTGAAGGTGTAGAGCAATATGAAAAAAGGATACAAGTAGGGTAAAATGGAAATGGCACAGAAATGGCACAGTAATATCAGAAATTAAAGTGTAAAAGTAAGAAAAACCCCATAAATAAAGGAGAAAACAATCATATGGAACAATACAAAAAAGAATTCATAGAATTTATGGTAGACAGCGATGTACTAAAATTTGGAGATTTTACACTAAAAAGCGGCCGGAAGTCTCCGTTTTTTATGAATGCAGGCGGTTACGTGACCGGGTCTCAGCTGATGAAGCTGGGCGAGTATTATGCGAAGGCTATTCATGACCACTATGGAGATGACTTCGATGTCTTATTCGGGCCGGCATATAAGGGAATTCCGCTGAGCGTTGCGGCTTCGATTGCATATGCGAAATTATACGGAAAAGATATCAGGTACTGCTCAAACCGCAAGGAAGAAAAGGATCACGGAGATGTCGGCATACTGCTTGGCAGCAGGCTGAAGGACGGCGACCGTGTTGTGATCATTGAGGATGTAACGACTTCCGGGAAGTCGATCGAGGAGACGTATCCGATCTTGAAAGCGCAGGGAGATGTAAAGGTGACAGGCCTGATGGTTTCGCTGAACCGTATGGAAGTCGGCGCAGGCGGGAATCAGAGTGCGCTTGATGAAATAATGGAAAAATATGGATTTGGGGCAAATGCAATCGTGACTATGCGCGAAGTGGTGGAGCATCTGCATAACCGTCCTTACAAAGGAAAAATTATAATAGATGATACATTAAAGGGCGCAATTGATGCATACTATGAACAGTATGGTGCAAAATAATCTGAGGTTTTTAAGTTGAATTATGAAAAACACAAAAAAGGATATCGGACAGCAGCATGGATGCTGTTCGTTCTTTATCTGATCTCAATGGTTTATTTTCTGTTTTTTGCAGAGAGCATGGGCAGGACTGCGACGGCAAAAGAGTATCACTATAATCTGCAGCCATTCAGGGAAATATCCCGGTTTATAAAATATTACCAGGTGCTTGGATTTTATGCAGTATTTTTGAATCTGGCGGGAAATATACTCGCATTTGTACCGTTTGGATTATTTTATCCGCTGCTGTCGCGCAGGAGCAGGAGTTTTTGGAAGGTGACGCTGCTCAGCTGTGAGGTCAGCATATTGGTGGAAATTATCCAGCTTGTGACAAGAGTGGGCAGCTGCGATGTAGATGATATGATTTTAAATACGCTGGGCGGCATGATTGGATATCTGCTGTTTAAGACGATATGGGTCTGGCATTGGAGGGGCAGTAAGGGGGCCTTGTTAAATGAAGAGAAGAGCGCGAGCTGATAAAAACTATAAATTTACGGAAAGAAAGCATTCCGGGGCCGGAGTGCTGGCGTTTGTATGTTCCTTTGTGCCGCTGCTGCTGTTTTTTTATGCAGTATACGTATCGTTTCTGCGGGATGGCCAGGCACCAGAAAAGATCGGATGTGTAGGAGTTGCAGCTGTGATCTTAGCGTTTCTAACATTTTATGTGTCAGTCAGGGAGGCGCGCAAAGAAAAAGTGATTAAAAAAGTCCCGATCGCGGGAGCAGTACTGTCAGTGCTTATGATCGCGGGATGGACGACAGTTTATGTATTAGGATGGATTGGATTATGAGCTATCAAGATGTGTATAGAGAAGAAAATGAGGCCGCAAAAGAGCGTTTTGCGCTTGTAATGGAACGCATTTCTCAGATCAGCGGACAGCCGGAGACAGACGGAAATACTGCGGATTATTTTAAGCGCACGGCTGCTTATATACTGCTGACAGGACAGGTGCTGAAGCTGCAGCAGGACGGCATGATCGTCGGCCGTTCGCTGGAAGAATGTGAAGATTTAAACAGGCGCCTGTATGCGGACCTGCAGCCGCATGCAGATGAATATGGCGCAGGGTATGAAAACAGCTATGCCAATCCTGCTTATGCAGTGCGTCAGCTGGGAGAAGGCTTTGGCGGGCTTTTGAGTTTTTTGTATACAGAGTGCCTTGCTCTTGGTGCATATGCATTTGAGGGCAGGATTATGGATATGACGATACTAATGGAACTGTATGTGGAGATCTATACCTGTTTTTGTGACCGGGAAGGGACGACACCGGAGGAAATCCGCCGGATTCTCTACTGGCATTTCCATGATTACAGTGAGATTATTGTAACACAGAATATTCGTGAAAGCATTGATCCGCAGCTTGATTTTTTTACCGGCATTGTTATGCATGCGGATTTGAATGATCCGGCTTATTTATACCGATATGGAGCATATATATCGGAAAATGAACGCAGGACGGCGCAGTATCTGGCGTCTCTTCCGGAAAACCGGATTCAGGAAATGGCAGATACATTTACGGAAGGATACCGGATCGGATTTGAGGTGACGAATAAGGATATTACCAAAAAGAAGTCGGTCAGCATTCATTATGCAGTCGGATTTGAGAGGGTAGTCCGAAAGTCGATCGAAAATTTTGCTAAGATAGGCTTATCGCCGATTATTTATAGGGAATCCGTATCTTCGATGACGGGCCGCGGGCGCGGAAAGCGCGGCTGTTATACAACGAGCGTAAACCGTCAGTTTGATTACGATCATAGAAATGACAGCGCATATTATCTGGACAAAGCATTTGTGGAACGCAGGCTTGAGGTGCTGCGTACGGCCTATGAAACGTACAAAGATCTTGCGGGAGTATTTGGAGGCCCTGCTGTGCAGGAAGTATTTGGTGAAGAGCCGTTTGCTCCGGTTAATAAGCCTCAGGCAGCACATTATGACGAAAAACAGCAGCTGCTGAATGTCTATTATGCAAATCAGGCCGGACAGATTACAAACCGCTATATCAAAGGCGAAGAGCGCAGCTATACGATTATTGCGTATCCGGTTCCGGCTATCGAAACATCCTGTGAAAAAGCCGGCTGTAATGCAAAAGATTCATCCACATTTTATGAAGAGATTTTTGATCAGACGGTTAAGCTGAATACTTTGGATTATATGCTTTACCGCAGAATGCAGCAGTGTCTGATTGATGTGCTGGATCAGGCTGGGCAGGTGCATATTACTGGAAGAAACGGCAACCATACAGATCTTACGGTATCGATCTGGCAGCTGGAAAAGCCGGATCAGCAGACAGCGTTTGAAAACTGTGTTGCGGATGTAAATATTCCGGTAGGCGAAGTATTTACGTCTCCGGTGTTAAAAGGCACAACGGGCGTACTGCATGTGACCGGTGTATTTCTGCATGATTTGTTTTATAAAGATCTGGAAATTCATTTTACAGACGGAATGATTACAGATTATTCCTGTGCGAATTTTGATGATGAGGCGGAGAATAAACGGTATATTTATGAAAATCTGCTGATGCAGCATGAGACGCTGCCTCTGGGTGAATTTGCGATCGGCACAAATACAACCGCTTACAGGATGGCAAGAGATTACCAGATTGCAGACAGGCTGCCGATTCTGATCGCGGAAAAGACAGGGCCGCATTTCGCAGTAGGTGATACGTGTTATTCGCATGCTGAGGATACGGCTGTCTATAATCCAGACGGAAAGGAAATTATGGCAAAGGAAAATGCGCGGTCTATGATGCGCAGGGAAGATGAGTCAGAAGCATATTTTAACTGTCATACAGATATTACGATTCCATATGATGAGCTGGATGCAATTACTGCGCTGCTGCCGGATGGGAATAAAATAGATGTCATCCGCGAAGGCAGGTTTGTAGTGCCGGGGACGGAAGAGTTAAATGCACCGCTGGATCAGTAGGATAGATGGATAATGAGAAAGCAGAAAAAAAGCTGCGGATGGAGGATAAAAAATGGCAAAAGTAGGAATTGTAATGGGTTCAGATTCAGATCTGCCTGTTATGTCAAAGGCTGCGGATGTACTTGAAGAACTGGGCATTGAATATGAAATGTCTATTATTTCCGCACATCGTGAACCGGATGTATTTTTTGAATATGCAAAGAGCGCGGAAGAAAAAGGATTTAAAGTAATTATCGCAGGTGCAGGCATGGCGGCACATCTGCCGGGTATGTGTGCAGCGATATTTCCAATGCCGGTCATCGGCATACCAATGCATACCAGCTCATTGGGAGGCAGGGATTCGCTTTATTCTATAGTGCAGATGCCGAGCGGCATTCCTGTTGCAACCGTAGCGATTAACGGGGGAGCAAATGCAGGCCTGCTGGCTGCAAGGATGCTGGCCATTTCAGATGAAGCCCTGCTGAACAGGCTGAAAGACTATGCACAGAATATGAAAGAGCAGGTGCAGGCAAAAGACGCGGAGCTGAAAAAAACTGGATATAAAAATTACGGAAAATAGAGTTTCTTACCGCGGAGGCAAAGCTCATTTATGACCTGAGCTTTCGCGGCATATATAACAATTGAATAAGGCAGATGGCTGACTGGAAGAATTACAATTGCTGAAGGAAAGAAGAAATCTGAAATATTTACCGCAGGATATGTGGCTTTTTTGGTATACTTTTTTCTTTTTGTCAAAAAAGAGCATGGACCATGCGGTATTTTTATAGACAAAGCTGTCAGCCTCTGAAAGATCGTGAGGTGGAAAATGGGAACGACTTTAAATGATACTCCAAGTGCAGACCGTACGCATATCGCATTTTTTGGAAGGATGAACAGCGGAAAATCCTCTCTGGTGAATGCCCTTGCGGGACAGGAAATATCGATTGTATCCGATGTCAGCGGGACTACAACCGATCCTGTTAAAAAAGCAATGGAAATACATGGGATCGGGCCGTGCGTGCTGATTGATACGGCAGGGTTTGACGATGCAGGGGATTTGGGAGACAGGCGTGTTATGCTTGCCAGAAAAGCTGCACAGCAGGCGGATCTGGCGGTCATGGTCATTTCAGATCAGTGCGGATGTGATTTTACGTATGAAAAATTGTGGATTGACCTGCTGCACAGGAGAGATACCCCGGTCATTATTGCAGTAAATAAAATGAGGGAAGATAAAGATGCGCAGATGTCTGTGGAAACAGCCGGCATAGAGAAAGATATGCAGATATGTGCAGAAGAAGCCAGGATCGATAAAAAAATGCAGATATCCGCAGAAGCAGCTGGTACAGAGAAAGATACGCAGCTGCTGGCTGAAAAAATAGAAGCATTGTTTCAAAAACAGCCATTGATCGTAAATGCATTAACCGGGGATGGAGTCAGCCGGTTAAAGGCAGAGCTTGTAAACGCTGCTCCGAAAGCAGAAGCAGAGCGTTTTATCACAGGCAGCCTGCTGTGTGCACAGGATATTGTCATGCTCGTTATGCCGCAGGATATACAGGCTCCAAAAGGCCGTCTGATTCTGCCGCAGGTGCAGACGCTGCGGGAAATTTTAGATAAAAAATGCACTGCAATATGCACGACAACCGATCAGATGGAAACGGCTCTGGCAGCTTTAAGGCAGCCGCCGAAACTGATTATTACAGATTCACAGGCGTATAAAACTGTATATGAAAAGAAGCCGCAGGCAAGCAGGCTGACATCATTTTCCACGCTTTTTGCAGCCTACAAAGGAGATATTCATTACTTTGTAAAGGGAGCCCATGTGATTGATACATTGACGTCCCGGGATAAAGTATTGATTGCCGAATGCTGCACCCATGCACCGTTAGATGAAGATATCGGCAGGGAAAAGCTGCCGCGCCTGCTGCGTAAAAAAGCAGGTGAAGGACTGCGTGTCGATATCGTATCGGGCATGGATTTTCCGCAGGATTTATCCGAATACCGGCTGATTATTCAATGCGGCGCATGCATGTTTAACCGAAAATATGTGATGTCGAGGGTAGAGGCAGCGAAAGCACAAAATATACCAATGACGAATTACGGCGTGGCAATTGCCCATATAAACGGCATTTTAGGAAACATTGAGCTGACCGGCTGAGTGTAAGGTAAATCAATACATGCATGGAAAAGAAAATGTATGATTACAATGGTGTATAAAAGCAGCAGCGTATAATATAAGAATAGTAAGCATATGTTAAGGACAAAGATAGAAAATAAAAGCGGCCAAAACATGATAAGCATAGGTTAAGAACAATGGTGGAAAGTAAAGGCAGTCAAAATATTTTATCATACGTTAAAAACAAAGATGGAAAATAAAAGCAGTCAAAACATGATAAGCATAAGTTAAGAACAGAGATGGAAAATAAAAGCAGTCAAAATATCAAGAAAGAATCGGATTGTTATAAAGATACAAAGCTTGCTGTCATAGCAATTGTTGTAGAACAAGAAGAAAGCGTACGGGAATTAAATGAACTGCTGCATAATTACAGCAGGTTTATCCTTGGAAGAATGGGAATTCCACATAGAGAACGCGGCGTATCTTTAATCAGCGTTGCGATGGATGCGCCGGCAGATATAATCAGCGCGCTTTCCGGCAGGCTCGGCAGAATCAGCGGGATTTCCGCAAAAGTGGCTTATTCAAAGATCTAGAGCGTGTTTGAAAAATCATTCCCGCGATCTGCACTCCCCACTTAGCGGAG
>CAJUHV010000109.1 GCA_910586445.1 uncultured Eubacterium sp. | reverse complement strand
TTTCTGGTATGCCGCATCCATATTGTAAATGGCATTTGTCAGAGCAAATTTGTCCACTTCTTTCAGCCATTCATGCTTTTTCTTTAATTCCCTACTGCAGTAATTATTACAGTCTGTTTTAGTAACGAATTCTTTACTATTCTCGTATGTTTCTTTTCTGTATGCAAGTGTCTGATTATAAACAAAACGGCAGCAGCCAGATGTTTTTGCAATCTGTATTTTTGCTCCTTATCTGGATATATCCTGTATTTATATGCTTTTAACACTTGCCATCACCGCCTTCTATCCTTGGTTTTCTATGTATTTACGCAGCCTCCCTTCCGAGACATTGCCGGCACTGCAGGCAAAATATCCCTCTGTCCAAAAAGCATGTTCCTTCCAGAAATGTTTCTGCAGGCAATTCGGATTTCTTTTCCAAATATGATACATAGTATAACTTTTCATCAGGTTTACAATTTTACTGGCAGACATTGCCGGTTCTGTTTCTAATTTCTCTTCTTAACCTCCCTGATAATCTCGCCTATCTGTTTATACGCACCCTCTGCCTCCAATCCCTTTGTATCAAATATCTTGATCGGATAACGGCCGTCTTCAACCTTATATGGAATGAAGCCTGGCGTAATGGGTTTCCCTGCCCCGGCTTCTGCTATCTTTTTCCTGCGTAGTAATTGATAAATGAAGATTTTCCTGCCTTAGATTTTCCAAGCAGAAGGATTTTTGCACAATAATCCATAAATGGCCCTCCCTATCTATTTTTCGATGATTCGCACCGTTTTTCTTGTGCGCCGCATATATTCCCGGATAAACCTCTGAATTTCTTCTGCATCAAACATGAATGCCACGTCCACATTCTCTCCACGTGCAGGCTTTTTGCAGCTGTTATAGCATATTTCTGAAATAGCGAATCCCAATGCGCTTGTTATAAGAGAAGCAACGTCCGCATTCATAGCCCCGCCGACCCATGTCCCGATACCAGGGATTAATTTGAGCAGGCCGCCGGCAAATGCCTTTCCGAGATTTCAGCACCGTAAAATCAGCACCTTTTTTCCGCAGAAAGCAAAACCATACTTACGTATCCGCTCCTTTGGAACCCCTTTTTCAACAAGCATCTCTTCATATCTGCGCTGCTCAATCTGCTCCAGTGCCCTTTTTGCCGTATCCTGCAGATCCTTTTCCTCGTCAGCATCCTGTACCTTAAATTCTAACAGCATGCCGTCTGCTCCGGCTCTTCTTGGCTCCAGCATGACATCATACCTGCCAAACCCGCTCTCTCGATTGGATGTCAGCACATAACGGTCAGCCAGCTCCACCATCAATCCTAATACAAACCCATGATAAAACCGCTCCGGCTCTTCCTCAGACGGATTTTTTCCCGTGTCGAAATAACTGAATGTACGCATGGCAATTTTATTCATATAAGCATTCATTGCCCGAAGATCATCTGCCAGCAGCGCCTTTATAAAATCATTATATCCACTGGAATCTCCTGCAAACCATTTCCGAATCATATTCCGAAACATTACTTTCACTTCAAAATTCGTCAGCTCCAGCAGATATTCCTCTTTCCATTCGCCAAACTCAGACATATAAGGCTGCAGTTTCCTTACTTTCAGATAGCCGCCGGCAAGCAGAAGCCCCCACACTGCCTGCTCATCATAATCGAGCTGATCATAGGCGGTCTGCTCGTCAATCTCCTTCGTCAGCACATCTCCCCGCAGCAGTCTTTCAAAATCCGCTTTCAGCTCCTTACTTCCTCTTTGAATCAGCCTCCCTGCTAGACCGTTTGAACTCGTATTCGCCCAGTAGGCAGACAGCTGATTTTTATCCAGATAGTTAAGAATCGACCATGGATTATATAAATCCGACCTATCCCCGAACGTAAATCCATCATACCAGTCTTTTACCACCTGCATGTTCTTAGACAAGCCAAACTCATCCAGTGCCGCAGACACCTCTTCTTCTGCAAATCCAAAACAGCCCGCGTATTTTAGGGATGTCGTTGTAACCACTTCAAGATTATTCAAATCCGAAAATATAGACTCTCTGCTGATCCGCGTAATGCCTGTCATAACAGCCCGCTCCAGATATGGATTGGTCTTAAAAGTAGAATTGAACATGCCTCTGATAAATGAGATCAGTTCGTCCCAAAAACCGTTTATATAGGCTTCCTGCATCGGCGTATCATATTCATCTAATAAAATGATCACTTTCTTTTTATAATAGCGGGAAATATATCTGCATAATGCCTTAATCGAACCAGAAGCCTCATAGTCTTCCATATCCGAAGAAATGCTCTGAAAATCCCTTTTCTCGCTTTCACTGAGCAGATCTCCATCCAAAAGAAAGAGATACTGCTGATACAATTCCTTGACCGTGCTGCATATTTTTTTTCTCGTCTGCGAATAATCAGACTCCTTTACATCCGCAAAGCTCAAAAATATGACAGGATACGTTCCCTGCAGTTTCCTGTATTTTTCTTCCTTCCAGATCTTCAGATTTTCAAATAAATCCTCTCTTCCTGCATATTTTACCGAAAAGAACTGTTCAGCCATCCTCATTGTGAGCGTTTTGCCGAACCGCCTGGGACGTGTGATCAGTGTCACGGTATCCCCGTTTTCCCACCATTCTTTTATAAACGCTGTCTTATCGATATAAAAATAGTCCTGCTCAATTAATTTGGCAAAGTCCTGTTCGCCTATTGCTACTGTTCTTGCCATGCTGACCCCCGCTGCCACGAACCACTCATTACATTATCAGTTTCATTTTCTATTTCACTCAGAATCCCGCCGTCCACCAGAATATTTTTGCCCCTGAACGCAATCCCGTAGACACGTATCCTGTCCCTGCTGCATTTCATTTCCAGGCCGGATGCATATTTTTTATCCAGTATCTGCCTGACGGCTGTTTGCACCGTATCCTCCAGGCTTTTCTCCCTTTTCGGGTCAAGCACCTTGAATTCGATGATTATCCCGTCATCAGCCTGCGGGTCGCGCGGCTCAAGGAGGACATCGTACCTGCCGTTCCCGCTCTCCCGGTTGGAGGTGATCCGGTATACCTCCCGCAGGTCTGCGATCATCCCAAGCACAAAGCCGTGGTAGAAGTTTTCCGGCTGCCTGTGCCCCGACGGCTCCATGCCCGTATCAAAAAAGCTGAACGTTTCCATGGCTATGGCGTTCAGATATTCGTTCATGTGCTTTTTGTCACCCGCAAGCAGCGCGTCTGAAAAGTCAGAGCAGCTCAGCCTGCTGCTGGAAAACCATCCCGTCACCATCTCATCAAATACAAAGCAGGATTCCATGTTTGTCAGCGTGAGCTCATACTCTGTTTTTCCCCTGCGGTTTTTTGCCGTCCGCAGTATTTTTAAGTACCCGCCTGCCAGCAGCAGGCTCCACAGCGCAGACTTTTTCGAATCCAGGTCAGCGTAGACGAACTCCTCATCCATAGGCGTGCAAAAAGAACCTCCCTGCAGCAGGCCCTCCATTATAAGCTTTACGTCTATGCCGCTCCTGCGGACCAGCCCCGCCACCAGCCTGTTCGAGCTGGTATTTGCCCAGTACGGCTTAAACTCCCTGTTATCCAGGAACTTTGTGATTGACCACGGGTTATATATGCTGCCGCATTCCCCGAATCGAAACCCGTCATACCACCGCCTCACTTCGCCGGCCCGGCCGGACAGCTGATATTCTTCCAGCGCCTCCAGCACCTCGGGCTCCGTGAAGCCGAACGCCGTTTCGTATTTTCTTGAAGTCACTGCAGCCGTTTCAAGGTTGTTTAAATCCGAAAAAATGGACTCTTTGCTTACTCTCGTAATGCCCGTCATAATCCCCCGCTCCAGATATGGATTTGTCTTAAAAGTAGAATTGAGCATGCTTCTGATAAATGAAATCAGTTCGTCCCAAAAACCATTTATATACGCTTCCTGCATCGGCGTATCATATTCATCCAATAAAATGATCACTTTCTTTTTATAATAGCGGGAAATATATCTGCATAATGCCTTAACCGAGCCAGAAGCCTCATAATCCTCCATATCAGGAGAAATGCTCTGAAAATCCCTTTTCTCACTTTCACTGAGCAGATCTCCATCCAAAAGAAAAAGGTACTGATGATACAATTCCTTGACTGTACTGCATATCTTTTTTCTCGTCTGCGGGTAATCAGACTCCTTTACATCAGCAAAGCTCAAAAATATGACAGGATACGTTCCCTGCAGCTTCCTATATTTTTCTTCCTCCCAGATCTTCAGATTTTCAAACAAATCCTCTCTTCCTGCATATTTTACCGAAAAGAACTGCTCTGCCATCCTCATTGTGAGCGTTTTGCCAAACCGCCTGGGACGTGTGATCAGTGTCACGGTATCCCCATTTTCCCACCATTCTTTTATAAACGCTGTCTTATCGATATAAAAATAGTCCTGCTCAATTAATTTGGCAAAGTCCTGTTCGCCTATCGCTACTGTTCTCGCCATGCTGATCCTCACCTCCATCTATTTTCCGCTTCGGATTCACTGTCTGCATCGGCCATACTATTACCTGCCTGTAATCTTATCTATATTATACACTTCTTCTTTAGTCTTGAGAAGTATGGAGTTTCTTTTAATAATAAATAGGGACGTAAGCTGTATAAAAGCTTACGCCCCGGGACGTGTAGTTGGCAGGAATGATTTTTCAAACACACTCTAGAGCAGGCACCGAAAGCATGCTGTCAATCGTTTTTCCTAATACAGACACTTTCCGCAATGTCTAAAAGCTGTTCATCAGAAAGCTCCCCGCTGAATAATTCCATTGCCGTATAAACACCCAGTTCCTTATTGCAGGATACTATACCATGATTTGCAGCCTCTGTACTGCCCGTCATCTGTGCTGAACGGTAAACTGTACATTGGGCAGTGGTTCCTTCCAGGGCAGTTTTCACTACTTTGTACGAATCCCTGACATCAAACTGGTAGTGATTTCCAAGTGCAATCTGATTATAAATGATCCTCGGATCATTTTCTGCCCTGTCATATACATTGTATCCGACGATTCCTGCCAGAATTCCTTTCTCATTCCGTATGCCCGCTTTCGAAAACAAGCCGGGACAATCGTATGTCCGCAGATCAGCATCCGGGTCCACATCCCATCCATCCGGGAGGACAAAAGACATGGAAAATGTGCCTACATCAAGCACAGACGCATTATCTTTATTTCTTTCACTGAAATCTCCCGGAAACGAAACCGTCACAGGCTTTCCGGCCTCCTGTCCCTGCCCCTTATTTACAGATACCTTACAAAATGCCCGAAAATCTGTACCTGTAACCGATGCCGTTATCCTAGCTGTACCTATTTTCTTAGCAGTTACTTTTCCTTTCTGCGTTACAGATGCAACTGCAGGCTTACTGCTCTTAAAGACTATTCTTTTTGTCTTCAAGCTTTTTTCCAATATGGACGCTTTCAGCTGCAGGCTTTCACCCACACTTAATGTACATGCCGGGCGGTTCATCCTTACTCTGGCAGGCACGCCTGTCAGAGCAAAAAATAATATGACTACTATGGCAGCTGTTAAAATCATCATCTGTTTTTTTATGATCTGGATCATCTATCTGCCTCCTGCATACATTCAATTCTAGTAAATGCGGATAATGCCAACGTTTATGCTGACAAATGCATCATTGACAGCATTTTCGGCATCCATTTGATGCTTTAGGATACCCAGTGCTATACGAAGCATCCGCAAATGATTGCCCTCATATATCTTCCGACAGAAGCTATACCCCTTATCTTCGTCTGGCTTTATCTGACAGGTCGGCATAAACTCCCTCCCCTTTGTCCCTGCCAAGGTCTATGGCTGCATCCTTGCAAGGCCGGATATGCTTCTATCCTGACTAAACACCCAATGGAACCACCCCCCCTTTTCTGCTTTAAACACAAAATAATATTTATTGCACTTTGAATCCATAAAAACTAGATTTCAAATCACAACTCCATTCCAACTACAATCGCATAAATTTAAGCCTTCTAATCAGCACTATTCTTCTTTTGTCTAACGTTTAACCCATTACATTGTCCATGCTCATTCTCTGCACAACATTTCAATTCTTTTGGTACGTCAAATTCATACACTCCTAACACTGCTGATTTATTAACCCCATACTTCCCCACTTGGCATAATATTTCTATGCATATTTTCTTTAGTCTTTTCATCACTACACAACCTTTTGTATTCGTTTGATGCTTATAATTTAGCATATCCTGATCCAACATTGCCGATTTTTTCGTAAACGTTGTTTCTCATGCAGTTAACGTTAAATATTTCAAAAAAATAACGTTTAAGAAGCTTATCACTTCTTAAACGTTTGTATATCTTTTTATATTAATCCATCTGTTCCTTTACCCGCTTGAGCATCCTGACAGCAATCGGACATTCTGCCCCATTTTTCATTTTAATCACTTTTTTTGCATAGTCCACTTCCTCAATGTTTTTCTTATTCAGCAGATAAGACCTATGGCAGCGTACAAACCCATCCCCTGCCTGTGCTTCTATATCTTTGATCTTTCCGAAAAATTCGATCGACTTATTGGCTGTATGTACATACAACTTGTGCTCATTCACAGATGTCTCAAAAAACATAATCTCATCCTGCTGCAGTGTTAACCTTTTCTCCCCTTTCATCACAGTCATTGTTTTTCCTATACCCCTTGTGATATTCATAAACTTTTTATTCGCATTTTCCAGACATTCGCCAATCCGCCTCTGGATCTGCTCAGGCTGATCCTTCAGTATAAAGTCCATAGCCTCCACTTTATACTGAAATGTCATGACAGCCATCTCAGAATGCGATGTTATAAACACGATAAATCCCCTCGGATCATACTCCCGGATCTCCTCTGCAAGCGCTAAGCCGTTTTTTTCACCTTCCAAATTTATATCTAAAAAATAAATTCCTGTATTTTTTGATCTCTTCAGCTGATTTATGATTTCCTGCGGATCAGAAGTACTCACCCTTATTTTCATATCATATTCATACATCAATATTGATGCTCCTATAGAACGTTCCATCATTTTTCGCTCTGCAAGCACATCCTCACATATATACACATCCAACATATCATCTGCACCCCTTCTCTCTACTCCTTATGGCTGCTGCCAAACAATTACTCCCCAAAGTATATATTTTTTTAACGCTCAGGCCATTTTTTCTAACGTTTAAGAAAAAATAATCTGAAAGTCCTATTCGTAAGTTATAACTTTAAATAAGATATTTTAAGGCAGGATCATTACATGAAAAGATTACTCAATAATACATGTCAAAAATTCATAGATTTCCTCGACCGCGATCATACATGCACATCCACGGAACGAGCGCAGATGTACTACGGTCTTCAGAATCTGCTATACAACATCTTTTTAATTATGACTATTTTTCTATCAGCTTATATTTTGGACATCCCTGCCGAAACATTTCTGCTGTTTATTCTCTTCAACATGCTGCGCCTGACTGCCGGAGGATATCATTTTAATAATATAATGCTATGCCTTATCTGCACCGCACTGCTGATGGTCGGCGGCGGCAAATGCGTACAGCTGCTGCAGATCAGCACCCCCCATATGTATCCCTGCATGCCTGCCGGCTGTCTTGATATTCTGGAGCTATGCACCCGCCGGCACAAAAAAACACCCTTATTCCGCAGAATGCAGCATCCGGCAGCAAAAACGGCTCCGCACCCTGTCCATTGTGCTGTCATTTGCTGCAGCAGCAGGCAGACCTGTGTTTCGTAATGCCTCCCTGCTGTCCATGTACCTGACGATTATTCTGCTGGTTCCCATCCTTCATCAAAAATTTCCAGACTCTGGGTAAAACATGCCCCGTCATATTCCGTATCCAATGTCGCATTGCTGCAGCGGCCGATAATAGTCTTTGCTATATGCAGGCCGTTTCCCCTGCGCTCCCCTTTGGAGCTGATGCCCAGACTTCCGAGCCTGCTATAGTCAATCTCCTTTTTTATATATGTATTCTTAGGCGTTTGCGAAACGCCCGAACCCGCATGAATACGGGATTCTTTTTGTTACA
>CAJUHV010000108.1 GCA_910586445.1 uncultured Eubacterium sp. | reverse complement strand
GTAACAAAAAGAATCCCGTATTCATGCGGGTTCGGGCGTTTCGCAAACGCCTATAAATAGGTAATGGGAAAGGAGGGCAGAACGGATGTTGAAATTGGAAGGACTTATTGCATTGCTGGGTTTCGGCCCGACCTGTTTTGGACTAGAGCGTGTTTGAAAAATGCTTTCTGTCAAATATACCGCAAAGTGGAGCGTACAGTTGGCGGGAATGATTTTTCAAACCCGCTCTAGGATATGCCATCGGAAACGATGATAGAAAGAAGTCACAAAAATAACCGCCGTGGTCGGATCTAACATAATTCGATTTATCCTTGTAAAATTTTTGAAATAGTATGGGAGATTGGTATGAAAATTTTACAATGCAGAGGACAGACAGTGCGGTTTTGCACTGTCTTATTGCATTAAGAAAACCATGTGATAGCCGCGTAGTTCTGTAGAAGCATAATATTTGTTCTATTGGACAGCCTGCAGCGCATAGTTTGTTCTGTGGCAGCAGCCTTTTATGTTTGGCATAAAAAGTGCAAAGGCGGTGATTTCGTGAGCAAGGAGCAGTTTAAGGCGGAGCGGCTCTATCTTGTATCACTTTTTGTAGCGAAGTCTATGTTTCGGGAGGGCATTATTTCGGAGGAAGAATACGAAGAGATTGATACAATACTGCTTGAAAAATACCGGCCGGTTTTAGGTACTTTACTGGCCGGAAAACCTTTGAGTCCTATTCCGATTTAAACAAATCCTGTATGGAATATGCGGGGGCAGAGCAATGGCAAAAGTAATTACAATACCTGCGACGCGCAGCAGATATACACAAATGCCGGCTGGAAGCCGAAAAAAACGCAGGGTTGCGGGCTATGCCCGCGTCAGTACTGACCATGAGGAGCAGCAGACTAGCTATGAGGCACAGGTGGATTATTACACGAATTACATAAAAGGGCGCAGGGACTGGGAGTTTGTCGCTGTATATACGGACGAAGGGATTAGTGCGACCTCCACAGAGAAGCGCAGTGGTTTTAAACAGATGGTGCAGGATGCACTGGACGGGCGCATAGACCTTATTATCACAAAGTCGGTCAGCAGGTTTGCGAGAAATACGGTTGACAGCCTGACTACTATACGAAAGCTGAAGGAACACAGGGTGGAGTGTTATTTTGAAAAGGAGAACATATGGACGTTTGACAGCAGGGGCGAGCTGCTGCTTACCATTATGTCCTCGCTGGCGCAGGAGGAAAGCCGTTCCATCTCGGAAAACGTCACCTGGGGGCAGCGGAAACGGTTTGCAGACGGCAAGGTGACAGTACCGTTCAAACGGTTCCTTGGATATGACCGGGGCGAAGACGGGAACCTTGTCATCAACAGGGAGCAGGCGGCAGTCGTGCGCAGGATTTACGGGATGTTTTTACAAGGGCGCTCACCGTCTGCGGTCGCAAAGGTACTGACAGAGGCAGGCATTTCTACTCCGGGAGGCAGGACGAACTGGTCGGGCAGTACGGTCAGAAGCATACTCACAAATGAAAAATATAAAGGCGACGCCCTTCTGCAGAAAGTGTATACCGTTGATTTTCTCTCAAAAAAGAAAAAAGTCAATAAGGGAGAGGTTCCACAGTATTATGTGGAACACAACCACGAGGCGATTATAGAGCCTGCCGTATTTGAACTGGTGCAGCAGCAGATGGCTGCCCGGCAGGCAGGAACGAACCGGCAGAGCAGCGCAGGGATTTTTTCCAGCAGGATTAAATGCGGCGACTGCGGGAGCTGGTACGGCTCTAAGGTATGGCACTCAAACAGCAGGTACCGCCGGGTGGTGTGGCAGTGCAACCACAAATTTGACGGAGGAAAAAAGTGCGGCACGCCTCATCTGGATGAAGAAACCCTTAGGGGGCTTTTTGTAAAAGCAGTCAATATCCTGACAACGGAAAAGGATGAGATCACCGCAAATTTTCAGGCCATCAAAAGAAAGCTTTTTCGTACAGAAGAACTGGAAAACGGGCAGCCACAGCCTCAGGAAAAGCTTAACACTGCGGCGGATCGGTCTGGCAGCGCGATTACAAAAAGGCAGACGAAAAAGGAGCAGATCGAAATATTTCTTGCCAGATTCGAGCGGCAGGACGGCGTAGTTATGGAGTTCGACGAAGAACAATGGTACAGCCTGATAGATTATGTGACTGTCTTTCATAAAGAAGATATTCGGTTTACGTTTAAGGATGGGACGGAAATCAAAGTGTAAAAATCCTGACTGATATTTTCTGGCAGGGTCACTCCAGTGATAGAAGGGAAGTATGGCAGATTCTATTGCAATCATTTTGCAGAGTTTGAGAAAGTGTGCAGAATGGGCTATAATAAAAGCGCAGATGCAAAAACTTTTGAGAAGGGAACAGTCAGAAATGAAGGATAAAGAAAAAGACAAAAGTAAAGATGGAAATAAAGACAGAAATAAAGACAGGAATAAAGAAAAAAAGAAAGAAAAAAATGAAAAAGAAAAAACAAATGTCATGAGGGTCCTGGACGGAAAGAAGATCAATTATACAAGCCATGCCTATAAGCCGGATGCCACGATGAGCGGCGCACAGATTGCGGAGCTTTTAAACGAAGAAGCAGACAAAGTGTTTAAAACGCTTGTTACGCAGGGAAAATCAGGACAGTACTATGTTTTTGCCGTGCCTGTAAAAGAAGAGCTGGATTTAAAGAAAGCAGCAAAGGCAGCAGGAGAAAAATCAGTCAGCATGATTAAGCAAAAGGAGCTGCTGCCGCTGACCGGCTATGTGCATGGCGGATGCTCACCTGTCGGTATGAAAAAGCAGTTTCCGGTCTTTATCCACGAAACGGCCGGACAGCAGGAACACATCTTTGTCAGTGCCGGCAGGGTGGGGTATCAGATCGAATTAGCACCTGACGACCTGAGGAAGGTAGTGGAAGGTAAGTATGCGGATCTTGTTTAGGCATAAAAGCAGAATTTAATAGAATTTTGTGCAGACATAAGGATGATGTAACGCATAAACCGGCATTTGATGGAGAAGAGGATTATGATCATCGTTTACGATTGCGCTGCTGGATGAGGCTGGAACGTGTTTGAAAAATGGAATGCAAAATGAAAAGAGGGGGATAATTATGGACAATGAAAAGGTCTATGCAATGAGCTTTGCAAAAATATATCCGCTGTTGGTAGCAAAGGCAGAAAAAAAGGGGCGGTCGGCAGCGGAAGTGAATGAGGTGATCTGCTGGCTTACCGGGTATCAGGAGCATGAGATCGAAGAAGCGGTAAGCAGTCTGACTGCATATGGGGATTTTTTTCGGAATGCCCCGCATCTGAATCCGAACAGAAAGCTCATTAAGGGCACTGTCTGCGGCATACGGGTTGAGACGATTGAAGAACCGCTGATGCAGGAGATCAGGTATCTGGACAAGCTGGTTGATGAGCTTGCGAAAGGGAAAACAATGGAAAAAATTCTGCGCGGATAGATTTTTCTATCTGCAGGCACCCTGTCATAAAGGAGAGAATATTTGAAAAAGATAAGAATTAGGGATTGCGTCCGTCATAGTGGTCGCAGTATCGGCCTATCTGCTGATTCGTCCAAAGACATTAGGCAATATGAGCCGCAGCTATGATAAACAGACAACTACAAGTTCTAATTTTCATTTTTTAGGGAAGAAGGAGAAACTATAAGGCTGTCATTTCGGTCTGACATTGAATGCGGGGACTTGGACGTAGTTATATATAATTCGGCCGGCAGGGAAGTATATGAACTGGATCAGGCAAGGGTGCTGAAGACTTTTTTACTTTTAATCGTTCCGATACATATACTTTGACAGCCGACAGCACTGATTTTATTGGAAATTATAAGATTGCAGTCTACGAGGCGCATAATTAATCCCAAATTTAATCAACATAGTCCGCTATGCCTCATAAATTTGGGATTAATTCCCCGCTGAGCGGGAAACGTATCATACCCTGTGGGTGCATTCTGCATAAAGCATTTTTCAAACATGCTCCAGCCCCGGCAGGCTGTTCATATTATATACAAAGAATTATTATGTTACTGACTGAGCTCAAATTTCTGCACCATTTTATTTAAGATCTCAGCCTGTGACGCCAGCTCGTCCGAAGTCGCGGAGGTTTCTTGGGATGCTGCGGAATTATCCTGTATTCCCTGGGAGATTTCTTCGATTCCGATACGCAGCTGTTTCATTTTTTCGGCCTGTATCACGGCAGTTTCAGCAGTTTTTTGAATCATTTCATTGGCACGTTCTACTGCGCTTACAGATTCTTTTAACGAGTCTACGGCACTTCGTGCGATCGTATTTCCTTTGTTAATTTCATCCATTGAGATTTCAATCAGTTCTTTAGTCGTGTTTGCGGCATTGGAGCTTTCCAGTGCCAGCTTGCCGATCTCATCTGCGACGACGGCAAAGCCCTTTCCGGCTTCTCCGGCCCGCGCAGCTTCTATGGCAGCGTTTAAGGACAGCAGGTTTGTCTGTGAGGCGATATCTTCAATTGTCTGGATAATGCCGACTACCTGCTGTGAGGTCTGGTGGATTTTATCCATGGCCTCCATCATCAGCTTCATTTTTTCCTGATTCTGTTCGATCATGGAGGCAGCCTGTGCAGTTGCCCTGGCAGAGGCTTCTGCCTGTGAGCGGCTGTCTTCTACCTGGTCTGCCACGCTGCTTGAGGTAGCCGTAAGCTGTTCAATGGATGTAGCCTGTTCCTGTGCGCCTTCTGCCAGCACCTGAGACGCGGAGGCAAGCTCAGAGGCTCCGACGGAAACATGTTCTGAGCTTTCATTGATCCCGGACATTACCTGATTCATTGAACCGGAAATATTAAGCAGGGCGGTTTTTATTTTTTGAAATTCACCTGCGTATTCGTTTTGCAGGCTGATGCACAGCTTGCCATCTGCAATCTGTGACAGCACATCGGACGTTTCATTAATGTATACAATGTATTCTTTCAGCCTGTGGACTGTTTTTTGGATAGAATCGCCTAGTTCTCCGATTTCATCCTCGCTTGCTATGTGCAGGTCAACATCCAGATCACCGGCTGCAAGCCGCTGCGCAGTATTATTCAGCTCTAGAATCGGCTTTGTGAGTTTTGCTGCGCTTCTGCGTATGCTTATGGCGATCAGTACTATACCGACTGCAAAAATGATAATGAGTGCGATTACCATCGCAGCAAGTATGGAATAATATTCTGTCATCGGCAGGCTGCTGAGCACTATATATCCGGTGTTTCCAGCATGCTGCAGAAAGCCGTATCTGGTGACGCCGTCTTCTTTATATTTTAAAAACTCATCGCTTGTTGAGGCAGCTGTATCTGCTACATTCTGGGATATGTCCACATCCTTAATGTTTTTTTGTACGATGCTGCTGTCCGGGTGATAAAGGAAGGTGCCGTTTTCGGATAATAACAGCATATATCCGTTGCTTCCGATTTTGTATTCACTCATAATCTGTGTCATATGATCCAGGGCAATATCCATGCCGACTGCACCTAAAACAGTTTTGTCAGTGTCATCAAAAACCGGGGAGGCCGCACTTAATATCATCTTTCCAGTTGACGAATCTACATATGGTTCTGTCAGGATCGTTTCTTTTGTTTCTATGCAGCCATACCATCCGCGTCCGGTAATATCCCAGCCTTCTTCGCTGGTAAAACCATCGGACTGTGCCAGTATGCTTGCATCTAAATCTGACATCCATGCAGCCATGACATTTTCAGTATCTGTGTCTGCAATATTAACCAGATTTGCCATTACGGTATCCATTTTTTCAATCTGGTGGATATCGTCGCCTGGTTTTGTCTGTGTCATGACATATTTGATTTCGGGATTTGCAGCCAGCTGTTCTACACTTTTGGTATACTGCTGAAGAAATCCTGCCAGCTGGTTCGCAGCCGCGTTAGATTCTTGAATGAGCTCTGTCTTTTTTGACGTAATACTCAGCCATCCTACCATGCAGATTGCGACTGCTGCAATGATCAGCAGCACAAAGATCACGCTCCCGCCAATTTGATGAAGAATTTCGTCGGCTATTTTTTTCTTTGTCTGTGTTCCTTTTTGTCGATATTTCATTGTAAACCTCCCTATATCTCGTTCTCTGTTTTTATTGTAGCGCTATCTGAACAGCAATACAATCATATTTTGCAATTTTGTGCAATTTTATGTGGGAGCACGGCGGATCATTAGAGACTGGGCATGTCTTAAAAATTATTTCCGTCATCATTAGAGCGTGCCGTTGACCATTGGATACAACAAGGGTTGGCAAACGGGGAATGCCTGCCGATAAGAGATTTGATATATAGCAGAAATATGCCTGGACTTTTAAAGGGGGCATGACAGGTTCTGACCGACAGAAGAGCCTATATAAAAAAGCTTTATATCAAAGAGAGCTTTATATCAAAGAGAGCTTTACATCAAAAAGAGCTTTGCATCAAAAGAGCTCCCTTATCAAATGATTTATGGAGGGATCAAAATGAGTATTTACGGATTTGGGATTCACGGCGGATTTCAGGCCGGAAACGGCACAAAAAATGTATGGCGGAATGTATCAGGGAATCATGTACAGGGAAACAGCCGCGCAGCGGGGCAGGAAAACGGTGCAGCCAGGCGGGCAGGAAATAGTTTTGCGGATCTGGCAGGCAGTGCATTGGATGTGAGAACATATACTGTGTATATGAAGACGGATGACATGCTTTATTCTGGCGGAAACGGAACAGGGCTGTCATTTTATATTAAATATGCAGACAGTTCTACAGAAGATGATCCGACAGTTGTTGCAAAGGGGGTTGATGAACACGGGAATGATTTTGAACAGACCATTCATATTAACAAGATCAATCCAGAGTGTGCAACTTTAGTAGAAATGCGGGCGTTAGAAGCATATCTTGGCGTAGATAAAAATGGAGGGCTTTCGTCACTTCCGCCGGAAACCGGAAAGATGGGACTGCATGACAGGGCGGATTTTATGGAACTGTTTCAAAAACAGATCCATGACATGCGGGTGTTAAAGCAGGGGAATGCCGCAGCCTATTATCAGTACAGCATGCTGGAATATGCAGATTTTATGAACAAAAAATCAGATTCGGACAGCTCGTTTACTTTTGCCGGGGCACAGGCTCTGGAAGAAGTAAAGCGGGCCTGGATGGAGGCAGCAGCAAAAACAGGCGTTTTAACCCAGAGGCGGATAAAATGATCTGCCGCAGGCAGGAAAGGAAAATATGAGTTTATTTGGAATCGGCACAGAGCTATATATGGGAGAAACCTATCAGGAGCGTTTCAATGCGGTTACAGATCAGAATGCAGCAAATGCGTTCCAAGAAGCATATGCGAAAAAAGCGGCAAAATCTACAGATTATATTTCCACAGTCAGTAAGGCATATAGTACCCAAAAAGCAGGGGCTGCGAATTTTAAGGATGCATTTGGGCTGTACGATGTCGTGACGCATGTAGGAAACGCGGATGTTTCATCTGCCAGATGGCAGAGAAATGATTTTCCATTTTGGAAATATTTTGATAAAAATACAAGTGCAGATGCTTTAAATGACTGGAGGCCGAAGGGGGCCAATCCGCCGCAGACAAGAGGCGACCTGCAGAGAAATTACAGCAGCATCGGCCCGGGCAGGATCGCAATTCTTATACCAGAGAGCCTGCAGAAGAAAATGGATGAAGATCCTGCTTATGCCAGACAGATTATAGCAAAAGTGCAGCAGTGGAAAGAAGATTATGACCGCTGGGATAATACGGTGGCAGCATCCTTTGGCGGTAATGTGGCAGAACATCAGGCATCAAAGAGCTATGTTTTTGATCTGGATGAAAACGGAGACGTGCGAAACTGCACTGTTACCAGCAGCGGAAGGTTAGTCGGCCCGACGAAGGAGGAGCAGGCGCAGTTTGAAGCAGAACAAAGGGCAAAGCGGGCGCGGCGTGTAAAGTATATTCAGATTTTGGAAGAAAACGCTCTCAGGAAAAAAATAAGGGAACAAGAGAATATGCGTGCTGTTATGGGACTGCCTGCACGTTCGGCATTATCTTATACGCGCAGGATCAGCGGCATAGGGTTTAACGGCGGGAATTTTAGAAATATTTAATACGTATAAAAAACGGCGGTCTTTTTATAGACTGTCGTTTTTTGTGAAACTTTTATGAGAATGAAAGGTAATATGGTTAGAGCAGTGGGGAGTACGGATGTCTGAGATGATGCGGATGATCTAGGCACAGTTTAGAGCGTGTTTGAAAAACAAAATTCTAGGGATTGTGGAAAGCACGCAGGAATGC
>CAJUHV010000107.1 GCA_910586445.1 uncultured Eubacterium sp. | reverse complement strand
AGTCTTTGTATGATTGTCAAAAATGAAGAGATGCATATTGCACGCTGTCTTGACAGTATAGCGGACCTTGTGGATGAGATTATTATTGTGGATACCGGCTCTGAAGACCGGACGGTAGAAATAGCGTCCGGCTACACTTCGAAAGTATATTCCTATCCGTGGAAAGATGATTTTTCCGATGCCAGAAATTATTCTTTTTCAAAGGCATCTATGGACTACTGCATGTGGATGGATGCGGATGACATACTGGAGGAAACGCAGAAAGAAAAATTTTTACAGTTAAAGCAGTCTTTGCAGCCGGATACGGATATTGTAATGATGAAATATCATACTGCTTTTGATGAAGCCGGTAAGCCTTCTTTTTCTTATTTCAGGGAGAGGTGGATACGGAACTGTTCAAAATACCGCTGGGTCGGTGCCGTCCATGAAGTGATTCCGCCAAGCGGCAGCGTCCTGTATTCTGACCTTGCAGTCTGCCATAAAAAGGTGAAAGCAGGGGATTCTGACCGTAATCTCAGGATTTATCGTAAAATGCTCAAAGAAGGGACGGTTCTGGATGCCAGGCAGCAGTATTATTACGGGCGGGAACTATATTATCACAAACAATACAAAGAAGCCGCTGCTGTCTTCGAGCAGTTTCTTCTGTCAGAGGACGGATGGGCAGAGAATAAAATAGAGGCATGTTCGATCTGTGCCAAATGTTATTTTCAGATGGGGCAGGAGCAGGCCGGGCTGGCAGCCCTTTTGCGAAGCATGAGTTATGATCTGCCAAGGGCGGAATTATGCTGCGAGATTGGGAAATATTTTTTGGAGCATGGGGAATTTGATTCTGCAGTCTACTGGTATGAAACGGCACTGAATGTGCCGAAAAATGAGTATACGGGCGGTTTTATGCTGCCGGACTGCTATGATTATGTCCCTCTTTTACAGTTATGCGTCTGTTATGATAAAATGGGTGATCGGCAGAAGGCAGAAGAGTACAATGACAGGGCTGGAGCATGTAAACCTTATTCCAAAGCATACCTTTATAATAAACAATATTTTAACAGCCTGCAGAACTTTTAGCGGGTTGAAATACACAGAAAAAGGAACAATTATTTCCAGCGCACATACAATATTATTAGAAAAAGATACTTAGTGGAAACAGTTCAGGGGAGTATCTGGACTATTTCTATTATAATCATATGAATGTCTTTTTCAAATTATGATAAAGGATGTGTGAAATATGAATAATATATATGACTGCTGCCAAGATAATTGCTGCTGCTCTTCCTGCTGCAGACGCGGGCCGGAGGGGCCGAAGGGTGATCAGGGGCCTATGGGCCCGCAGGGTATCAAAGGGGATAACGGCTGTCCGGGGCCGAAAGGCGATCCAGGTGAACAAGGGCCTATGGGCCCGCAGGGTCTTCCAGGCGCTCCTGGTGCGAGGGGGCCGAGGGGCAATACAGGTCCGGTAGGGCCTACTGGAAGCACAGGCCCGAGAGGGTGCCCGGGGCCGAGAGGATATGCAGGCCCGCAGGGTATCCAGGGTATTCAGGGTGTTCGGGGCGATATTGGCCCGAAAGGCGATCCGGGCTGTGAAGGTCCGGCTGGCCCAATCGGTCCGCAGGGACCAGCAGGCCCGTCCGGTCCGGCTGGTCCGGTCGGTCCGCAGGGAGATGTCGGCCCGCAGGGACCTAGAGGTATTCCGGGAGCAGCAGGCCCTACTGGCCCGGCTGGCCCTATGGGGCCTCAAGGCGTGACTGGTCCGCAGGGTATTCCGGGTGTGACCGGCCCAGTCGGCCCACAGGGTCCGAAAGGATGTCCGGGAGATGACGGAGCCAATGGGGCAACAGGAGCAACAGGAGCAACCGGGGCAACGGGAGCAACAGGAGCGACAGGAGCAACGGGAGCGGATGGAGCAACCGGGGCGACAGGAGCAGCCGGAGCAACGGGAGCAGATGGAGCGACCGGGGCAACAGGAGCAACAGGAGCGGATGGAGCAGCCGGGGCAACGGGAGCGGACGGAGCAACGGGAGCAACAGGAGCAACAGGAGCGGATGGAGCAGCCGGGGCAACGGGAGCGACAGGGGCAACGGGAGCAACAGGAGCGGATGGAGCAGCCGGGGCAACGGGAGCGACCGGAGCAACGGGAGCGGACGGAGCAGCCGGGGCAACGGGAGCGACGGGAGCAACGGGAGCAACGGGAGCAACGGGAGCGGATGGAGCAGCCGGGGCAACGGGAGCGACAGGGGCAACAGGAGCAACGGGAGCAACAGGGCCTACTGGTATAGCAGGTACGGGAGCAATCATTCCGTTTGCATCAGGGATTCCAATTTCTCTGACAACGATTGCCGGGGGTCTCGTCGGTCTTCCTGCGTTTGTAGGCTTTGGAAACAGTGCACAGGGGCTTACGATACTGGGTTCGACGATTAATATAACAAACGCAAGCGGAACGCTTTCCAATTTTGCGTTTCAGGTACCTCGTGCCGGTGTCATTACTTCATTTAGTGCATACTTTAGTACGACAGCAGGGCTTTCCCTAATCGGTTCTACGCTGACGGTAAGAGCGCAGCTTTACCAGTCAACAACGCCGGACAATGTATTTTCACCGGTTGCGGGGACATTGGTTAATCTGTCGCCTTCACTGACCGGAGTGCTGTCGATCGGAACAGTGTTAAATGGCATACTGACGGGGCTGAGCATTCCAGTAACGGCCCAGACACGGATGATGCTGGTATTTTCGGCAACGGCGAGCGGATTGTCTTTGGTCAATACAGTTGTAGGATACGCAAGTGCCGGATTAAGCATAAATTAATTACTTTTTGTAATAAGAATTCATAGAGGTGGTATGCGGCCCTGGCACAGGCAGGGATGTATATCAATAATTTGTTGACAGCTGTTATCTATTTGCTGATAGATAACAGCTGTTTTTCATGCTATCCTGATATTGTTAAGAAAATAACAAATATGAAAAAGAGGAGGAGAATCAATGGAACGAAAATTTCCACACCTGTCAAGCCCTATTACGATCGGCAGGGTGACATTCCGCAACCGTATGTTTTCTGCACCGATGGGAGGTACAGATATCACAAATGACGGCTGCATCGGACCGAAATCAACGGCGTTTTATGAATTGAGGGGGAAGGGCGGTGCAGCGGCTGTTACGGTCAGTGAGTGTATGGTGCACCCAAAGACGGATGGTTCGCATGCGTACCATCTGGATACAGCAGTGTTAAACTCTCTTGCCGCAGCGGCATATACTGCAGATGCAATACGCCGTCATGGAGCTACGCCAAGCTTAGAATTATCACATTCCGGCATGTATGCAGGAACTTATATGACTGATAAGACAAAACAGAAATCTATGAATCAGTGGGGTGCCAGTGATGTCGTCCGCCCGGACGGCGTAGAAGTAAAGGCACTCACAAAAGAGATGATTGCGGAAATTGTAGAGTCCTATGGTACCGTGGCAGGACTTGCGAAACGGGTAAGACAAAAACGGCGAAAAACAGATGGTTCCCGGGAAATCGGTAATCTGTGCCCTGGGACAGCGTTCCCGTACAGAAACAGTCACGCAGCTGCAGGATGCAGCGCCATTTGTAAGAGTGATTGGTGATGCCGCAAAAGTATCAACGATTACAAATGCCGTCTACTGGGGCTATCACGCTGCGCTGGATATTTAAAGGAAAGAGAGATAATGAGCATGAATTTAGACAAAAAAAGATGGATAATACTAGCTGCCTCATGTCTGATCAATTTGTGTTTGGGTTCGATCTATGCATGGAGTGTATTTGCGTCTTCGATGGCGGAACATTTCAATAATTCTCTGGGGCTGAATGTAACATCCGGTGATCTGGCGATTGTATATACGATAGCAAATGCAGTAGGCCCTGTCACAATGATTTCCGGCGGTGCAGTAAATGACAGGCTGGGGCCGAAAAAGGTGATTGCACTGGGCGGTATTATGTTTGGCGGCGGCATGGTGCTTTCCGGTTTTGCATCCAGCGTATCATTTTTGATCGTCAGCTATGGGCTGATTGCCGGACTGGGCCTTGGAATGGCTTACGGGGCAACTATCTCTACGAGCGTAAAATATTTTCCAGATAAGCGGGGGCTGATTGGCGGAATCACGACTGCGGTATATGGAATGAGTTCTGTGATTCTGCCTCCTGTTGTCACTGTGATTGTAAATCGGTGGAATGCTCAGACTGCGTTCAAATCGGTCGGAGCCGTTTTTCTGGTGATCATTCTAATAAGCACACAGTTTTTGGAGCAGTGTCCGCAGGGATATGTTCCGGCCGGATACAAACCGCCTGCAGCGCAGAAAGGCACGCTGGATATAAACTGGAAACAGATGATAAAGACCCCGGTATTTTACGTTATGCTGCTTCTGCTTACCAGCGGGGCTTTCAGCGGCATGATGGTTATTTCCCAAGCATCGGCCATGGCACAGGATATGATCGGAATGACAGCTATCGCAGCGAGTGCGGCAGTATCCGTTCTTGCACTTTTTAATGCACTGGGACGAATTGCGGCGGGATATATATCCGATAAAATCGGCCGGATCAATACGCTGATGACAGCGTGTATTCTGTGCATAGCCGGAATGCTGTGCCTGTATTTTTCGGCAGGCGGACAGCAGATGCTGTTCTATGTAGGAATCTGTATTGTAGGTGTTAGTTTCGGGTCTTTTATGGGGGTGTATCCGGGCTTTACAGCAGACCAGTTCGGGGCGCGCAACAACAGCGTAAATTATGGAATTATGTTTATCGGCTTTGCACTTGCAGGATATTTTGGGCCGCAGATTATGCGCAGCGTTTATGAGTCAACCGGAGTCTATCAGAACGCTTTTTTGATTGCATGCGGACTGAATGCAGCAGGAATTTTGTTAACAATTTTTTACCGGATGATTGGAAAGCAGTAAACAGGAAATTCATGCCGTTTTTTCTTATCTGCTTTTTTTGCCGACAATGAGCGTTTTATCATTTACAGCAGGTCTTATATGGCTGCGGGCGGAGCAGTTTTTCAAAACGGCATGGAACCATCCGAGTTCAGTAATGAAACTTTCAATTGATAATTGATAAATTTGCCCATAAATAGTATAATAAGCATGCAGCAGATGATCAATATGCTTACAAAGAAAGCATTTGTGAGATATATTTTTGTACATAACTGCTGCATAGGAAAACAAAGCCGGAAAGGAGGAGGTTTCACAGATGCGGCATTCCAGACACCCGCTGCCAATCAGACAGCAGGTACAGATAAAAAGAAAGGAAGTGTAAGAAAAATGGGCATCACTGGAATTGGAAGCAGCAGTACTTATATCTACAATATCAAAACAGGTAAACTGGCAACGAAAGATGGCTCCAAGGATGATTTTGTAGACTACTTTAACGGAGATATTTCTGGAAAACAGTCGGATTCGCTGAATGGATACGATGTGAGGAAAAAAAGAGATATCAATGCGATGATTATGCTCTATCAGTCCATGACAGGCAGCAATGTAAAGGGCCTCTTTCAAGAGAAGAATGGGGATGAGTATGAAATCACCAGCAATATTGTGGATGGGGTAACGGCACAGTATTCGGTTAACGGCGAAAAGGTGTTTAAGGCCTATGATATGAATGTGTTTCACTATGTAGATTATACCCCGCCTGAGGAGCTTTTGAATAGGCTGCATGGTGCGGCGGTTGGCGGGTCTGACAACAGTATTCATTTTGGAGCAGGCGATGTCTTTGACCTGGGAGGCGGCTATAGTCTGGAAGTCAGGGAAGACGGCGTCTATGTGAACGGGCTTGGAAACGGCAGTGAAGACGAGGACGAGAAGGCGAAGCAGCTTGCCGGCGGGCTGAATTCCCTGCTTCGGTCTGCCGGGAAACAATGGGCATCGGAGCTGATCGATAAGGAAAGCACGCCGATGATTCTGAGCCTGCTGCGTGAACTGGGTATTGATACAGACAAAACGTTTCGAGTGAACGGAACAAAATACGAAGTCAGGGATGGCAGAATCCAAGAATCGGGCAATCGTTTCGGCATACAGGATTCTGTTTTTAGAGAAGCGATGAAGAAGTATGAAGATGCGCTTTCTATGACGCTTTCATAAAACTGCTTGGACCGAAAGGGGAGCAGGGTGGTTCTGACTGATTGAGGAACCATGGGAATAGGATTTATAAATTGTGCAGGGCGGAAGGCTTAGAAATAAGCTTTTCGTCCTGCATTATTTATCCGGCCGGTAATTGTACTGTCAGTATCGTCTGTTTTGCCATCTGCTGTGTTGTACCCAACGGGCAAGGAAAGACAGCTACGATTACAACGACACATCCGGCAGACCGCTTTGGCATTCTGCAGATGGATTATGCAGCCGGGCGGGTGAGGTCTTTTCAGGAAAAGGGAGATCAAAAGCAGGCCTGGGTAAATGCGGGCTTTGCCGTGTTTAATAATGAAGGAAATATCCGGCTGCTTGCTGCACATGGGTATCAGGTACATGCAGCGGCAAATTTTGAAAATGGAAGTACTGTTTCGGATGAGCGCCTTGAGCAGCTGCAAAGATCTTATAAAAAGGCAGGGATAGGAGTATATCACATTCCTATCCCGCGAAAAGTATGGAATTTAAAAGCACTTATTCTTTCATACATTCAGATTCGGCAGCTTAGCAGCAGACATTATACGCTGATTCACTGCCATTCTCCGATCGGAGGGGTGCTGGCGAGGGCAGCAGCAGTCCGGCAGCTGTGCAGGAATCCCGACAGGCGCAGGCGTATGGGTATATTTAACCGCAGGCGTATTGAGCGGTTTTCAGCTCAGGTGGTGGAAAAGAAGATGGCGGATGTCTATGGGGTGAAAATATAGAAGGCTGAAACTTAAAAAACAGCGAGTCGGCTGAAAAATAATTATGAACAAAAAGATTTTGGCAGATTGAAATTGATGGGATATATGATATAATAAAAAAACAATACGGAGAAGCTAATATGAGCAGATTAAAGGTGCGAAGATGGTGCAAGAACAAATTGAGAAGAAATTTCCGTCGTATTTTGAGAATTTTGAAATACCAGAATGGGCAAGAGAACAAGAATTAGAGGTTTATAGGGCATGTGCAACACAAAAAGCGGATCATGAATCATTTTTAAACTCTTTTGAGGAAAATGGATTTATGATAAGTGCAGGTGGTGCTTCTGATGATCCTCAGGAATATTCGTTGTCTACCTATATGAAATTTAAAGATGTGAAAAGATTTATGGTCATGGACAGTCGATTCGGCGTTCCTTTTAAGATTGCAAAAGGAATTACGAGGCCTATACATGGAATATGTCTGGAAACAAAAGAATGGAAAAGCAAATTAGGTATAAAATATAGAGGTTCTCATGTGGATTGGTGGTTGTATATCGGTGCAAAACCCTATATGGAATTTGAGGTGATTGAGAATGAGAATTGAAAAAATATTTAGTAAGATTCCTGGGTTTGAAAATATTACTTTAGATATTGTTTTATTTGAGAGCAGATATCCGGTTATGTTTACTTGTAAGAATGAACATGATGTTTATTTGTTTATTTGTTGTCTTGCGGGTGTAAGCAAAACGATATGGATTGGAACAAAGACAGATTATAATACACTGATTGGACTTTTGGAAAACAAAATCACTATACAAAACGCTTTTCTGGCAGTTACAGAAGAGAAAATAATTATAGAATATGATGGACAAAATATAATACACAGCACGATTGATAAAGAGAAGATTGACATAAATTTATTACCAACTGCGGGGGAGTATATGGATGCAGAGGATGATGAATTTTTAGAAGAGATTGCTGTTTTCACGCGGAGAAATGCATATATGGAATATATGATTAAGCCGCAGGCTAAAAAGCTGTTAATGCTTAATAATGGGAATTGTATTATGCTTACGGATGATTATTTTAATTTGTGTTTTGATACGGCTGATGTAACTGAATATTCTATAGGGAAGATTCAAGCGTTTGCATAGTGAGGTAGATATATGAGTGATTTTAAATTAAAAAAGCATAGCGTAAAAAAAGCATCTTTTGTAGAAAATTTTGATAAAGAAAAAAAGAATAATTTAGACATGCAGCTAAATGGGAATATTTCTGTTCCTAAAAATGTAGATAAAAACAGCCATATTATGATAAATTTGAATTTTCATATTGGTAAGGAAGACGATAGATTTTATTTAGCAATAGAAACACTATCTGTTTTTGAAATTGAAAATGAAACACTAGAAATAAGTGAAGAGTCTGTAAGAAAAGCATGTGTGCCGGCTGCTTTAACTAATTTAAGGAAAACTGTAAAGAAGGTGACAGAAGCATATGGTATGCCTGCTTTAGATCTGCCGCCGTTTGAGGGTGAAAACACAGAAGGATGAAACTAAAAAAAACAGCGAGCCGTCTGAGATAACAAATATCTGTAACAAGAAAGGGGCTGTCGCAGCAAAGATTGTATATACAAGATATAGATTTCATTCCAAATCGGATTCCGCTAGATTTTGTATATACTTTTCTTAGAGCGTGTTTGAAAAATGCTTTCCGTGAGATGTGCTTCACACTTGGTGGA
>CAJUHV010000106.1 GCA_910586445.1 uncultured Eubacterium sp. | reverse complement strand
TCCACCAAGTGTGAAGCACATCTCACGGAAAGCATTTTTCAAACACGCTCTAGGATTCCAGATTGCGGCTGTCCTTTTTTGCCGTGGCTGGTGATAAAACATTTTAATAACTGTTCGATTCCTTCTTCTTTTTTTATTTCTAAAAGGTCATGATAGGTTAATGTATCGTGAATCATGTCAACAACATCTTCTTTCTCGTATAAAAACGCAGACATCAGGCAGTCCGGTGCTCCGTGAGGACAGCAAGGATATTTTTAAACAGCGAAGTAAAGAGGGTGTCCTTGTATTTTCTGTTATAAGTTTCTTCCATAGGAGAAACAAAGGGATGACTATCAGTGGATGCAATACTTTTGGATATATCTGGTTCTTTCGTATTCTTTGTATAATCCATCATAATTGAGACTCTTCTTTGATCTATTATACGCTATAACGCCTGCGAGTACAAGACATGGAATAACCATCGTGAAATGATTTTTCAATGTAATAGAAATTAATCAGCCAAAATAGATTCGTTAGAAAAGGCTGTTTTAGAAAACTTTCAGATGTTCAGTTGCTTGAAAAAGCTGCCGGGTCTGATATAATAAGTGTAAGGCGGTATGCCGGGATGTGAAGTGGGGGTATTATATTGTAGAGCCATCTATATCAAGGAGGGCAGTAATGACGAGGTCGGTCGGAATAGGAATACAGAGTTTTGAAAAAATCATAACGATTCATAACTTTTATGTAGATAAGACGCTGTTTATCAAACAGTGGTGGGAAAGCCATGATGATGTCACGCTCATTACCCGCCCGAGGAGGTTTGGCAAGACACTTAATATGAGTATGCTGGAACGATTTTTTTCAGTAGAATATGCCGGGCAGGGAGATCTTTTTGAGGGGCTTAATATATGGAAAGAAGAAAAATACCGCGCCATGCAGGGGAATTATCCTGTGATCAGCCTTTCTTTTGCAAATGTAAAAGAAAATACATTTGAAAAAGCACAGATCAGGCTCTTCCAGATATTTTCAGATTTATATACGAAAAATCAATATCTCAGGGACAGCGGTATGCTGACAGGCAAAGAAAAAGAGTATTTTGACAGGATATCCGATACGATGGCACAGACTGATGCAGCAATATGCCTGCACAGGCTGTGTGATTTTATGAACAGGTACTATGGCAGGAAAGTGATCATTCTTTTGGACGAATATGATACGCCTATGCAGGAGGCATATGTCAATGGATACTGGAACGAAGCTGCTGCATTTATGCGCAATATTTTCAATTCGACATTTAAAACAAATCCGTTTTTGGACAAGGCGGTTATGACCGGTATTACAAGCATAAGCAAGGAAAGCTTTTTTTCAGACCTGAACAATCTTAAAGTCATTACTGCTGTTTCAAATAAATATACAGAGGCATTTGGATTTACACAGGAAGAAGTCTCGGCCGCGCTGCATGAATTTGGACTGGATGAGTGGGAGAGCCGGGTCAGAGACTGGTATGACGGCTTTACCTTTGGCCAAAGGAAAGGTATTTATAATCCTTGGTCAATTATCTGTTTTCTTTCAGAAAAAAGGCTGGCGGCCTATTGGGCAAATACGAGCAGCGGCAGTCTTTTGGACAAGCTGATCCGCGAGGGGAGCAGGGATATAAAGATCGTGATGGAAGATCTGCTCGCGGGCGGCGTGCTCAGTACAAAAATTGATGAGCAGATTGTATTCAGCCGGCTTGACTGCAGCGAGTATGCGGTCTGGAGCCTGTTATTGGCAGGCGGTTATCTTAGGGTGGAAGAATGTATTTTAGATCCAGATACCGAAACGGAAGAATACATGCTAAAGCTTACCAATAAGGAAGTGAAGCTGATGTTTCGCAATATGATTGAGGGATGGTTTAAAAACTACGTACCCGCGTATAATGATTTTATCAAGGCGCTGTTGTCAGATGACAAGAAAGCGATGAACCATTATATGAATAAAGTGGCATTGGAAACCTTCAGCAGCTTTGATGTCGGCAATAAGCCATCTAAACATACAGAACCAGAACGATTTTATCATGGATTTGTGCTCGGGCTGATTGTGGAGCTGTCAGACCGTTATGTGATTACTTCAAACAGGGAGAGCGGATTTGGACGCTATGACGTGGTGCTCAAGCCGAAAAATGCTTCTGGTTATGTATGCAGTCCAAAGGATCAGTGCCGCGATGCAATCATTATTGAATTTAAGGTGTATGATGCAGAAGATGAATCTACTTTGGATGATACAGTCAGCGCAGCACTTTGCCAGATCAAAGAAAAGCATTATGCCGGGGCACTTGAGGCGGAAGGAATTGCGCCGGAAAAGATCAGAAGCTATGGCTTTGCATTCAAAGGCAAGAAGGTTTTGATCGGATAAGAGTGGATTGGACTATGTAGTGCGTTTGCTGAATGAGTGGCAGATATACCGCATTATCTTGGACATTAGTAGTCCAAGAAGCTTAAAATGGAGCGTGCAGTTGGCAGGAATGATTTCAGATCAGCATAGGTCAGATGAGAATTGATGGAATAAGATTTAACTGGATAAAGGAGCCGTTTTATGGGTTATAAGAAATTGATACAGGCCGTTTTAGTGGCATGCAGCCTGCTTTGCCTTGCAGCTGCCGCCAAAATGGCAGACCGTACAGGAAGTATACAGGTGCAGGAAGAGGAGCTTTTTGTTTCCGGCCTCCGGCGGGAATACGAGTTTTTTCTAATTGCAGATACACATATCAGCCTCTGCGATCAGCGTGATGAGGAGCTGATGGAAAAGGCAGACAGGCGCAGGGAGGCTTTTGAGCAGGAAAGTGGAAAGTCGGCAGTGCGTACGTTTCAAAATCTGATTACAGAATCGGTTAAGGGAGAAGCGGATTTGACGATATTTGCAGGAGATATTACAGATTCTGCGATGCATGCGTCGATTGATTTTGTGCAGGAGCAGGCGGCCCGGCTGGATATGCCGTATCTGTATGTGACTGGAAATCATGACTTTGAATATGGAAGTGAATATTATTCGAAAAAGGCATATAGAGATTATTTTCCGCGCCTTCAAAATCTGACAGGCACAAGCGGGCAGTATGTTCTATATGAATATGATGACCTGATTGTGGCGGGAATCAATGATAAAAACAATCAGTTTTCCGGGAGCGCCGTAAAAGCGCTGCTGCCATATATAAAAGGTGAGAAGCCGGTTATCCTGGTTATGCATGTGCCGCTGCAGCCGCAGTATAAGGAATCCGAGCTGGAGAAGCGTTCAAATGAGGTGTGGGGACTGTCTGACAAGGGCAGATGCCGTGTGCTGATCGGAGAGACAGCCTGCAGGCCGGATAAGACGACGCAGAGGCTGCTGGATGCAGTGTTTTCTAAGGAAAGCGCGGTGGCTGCTGTATTTGCGGGACATATTCATTTTTATAACCGGAATATGCTGAATGAAAAGACAGATCAGATTGTGACAGGGGCAGGTTATTATGGAGATGCGGTGCGGGTCCGGCTGGTACCGGATAGCGGGCAGAAATAGAGATTAAGAAGTGAAAGGGTAAAATGCGTGAGGGTAGAGTGGATTGAATTTGAAAATTTGAAAACGGGTCTTAAAATAGAAAGGATTAACTTTAATAAGGATGTAACTCTGTTGGTAGGTTTATCAGGAGCAGGAAAAACACAGGTTCTTAATGCTATAGAATATTCATTGAATCTCGCGGTTGATAAGGACGTAATCTTGTGTCCATATCGTGTGGGAATAGGAATATTGATCGGAAAGGATAAATACGAGTGGTTTTATGAAATAAATAAGACCTATGATGAGGAACTGATTATAAATGAAGCAGGCAGATATGAATTTGTCTATGAAAAGCTTTTATGCAATGGAAGAGAATTTTTTGAAAGAAAAAATGGGAAAATAGCTGTAATTGGGTATGATAGAGTGCCGCAGCCCAAAAAAGATGAAAGCTTAATTTTACAATATTCAGAAAATGATAACTTTGAGATGCTTATATCCGGTATACGTAAATTATATTCCGTTGAAATTGAACTGGCAGTCAGAGGAGGAATCAGCAGAGAAACTTTTAGCCGTGTGAGAGCTAAAGTGGTGGATGTGATCAGGAATGAAGAGAATTTAGGATTTAAGGCATTCAGCCATCTTCCGGCAGCAGTAAAACTTTATATAGCCAAAAAATACTACAAGGATTTATATATCAAAATATTTGAAGCTGTCAAAATGCTTTTTGTCGAGATTGAAGATATCGATGTGGAAGAAGATAATGCGAGGGATTTATATCTGGTGTCTATACAGGTGTACGGGAAAAAGCTGATGCAGCAAGATATTTCAAATGGAATGCTGAAAACGATATACTATATTGTTGAATTGTATACAATGTCAGAAGATTCTCTTGTGCTCATAGATGAGTTTGAAAATGGATTGGGTGCCAACTGCATTGATTTACTTTCAGAACTGATGCTGACAGAACGTGTAGATCTTCAATTTATTATAACCAGTCATCATCCTAAGATTATTAATGCGATTGATAAAGCTAAATGGAGAATTATTGACCGGGATGAAGAGATAATAAAAAATTGTGACAGTTTTGATTATGGAATTGGACATAGCCAGCATGATGCTTATTTTAATTTAATGAACCGATGGGAGTTTGAGGGGAAGATTTGATGAATTTTTATTTTTTGCTGGAAGATGAGAAATCTTTTTTAAAAGTACTGCCTGTATGGCTTTCATATATGAATTTCGGATGCAGCCGGGTTGCTGATATATATGAGGTGGAAACATGTAGCGACAGAATTGTATTTTAATGGGATAGTCCAAAGAATCAATACAACAGAACATTTAAAATCTTTTAAATGGTTTTATGATTATATATGCAGATATAGTTTAGGTACATAAATTATTACGTATCAGAATATATATGTAATCAAACAAAAATTTTTTCATATATTTTTAGTAAAATTGCAAGGATTTATTTACAAAAAATCAATAATACTGTACAATGATAACAATTGGAAGTGTGGACGCATGCAGAACAATAATCAAAACGTCCTGCTTCGAAGACCAAGATTAATAGGAAGAGGAAAAGGAGACAAAAAATGGGTAAGGAAATGATTGCTATGCTTCTTGCCGGTGGACAGGGTTCACGTCTTTATGCACTGACCCAGAAGCTGGCAAAACCTGCAGTTCCATTTGGCGGCAAATATCGTATTATCGATTTTCCGCTGTCAAACTGCGTTAACTCAGGAATTGACACGGTAGGTATCTTGACTCAGTACCAGCCGTTAGTATTAAATGAGTATATTGGAAACGGACAGCCATGGGATCTTGACCGTCTTTACGGCGGTGTGCATGTGCTCCCGCCATATCAGCAGGCTTCTGGATCTGACTGGTACAAGGGCACGGCAAATGCAATTTATCAGAATATTTCATTTATTGACCGTTATGATCCGGAATATGTGATCATTCTTTCCGGCGATCAGATCTGCAAGCAGGACTACAGCGATTTCCTCAGGTTCCATAAGGAAAAAGGCGCAGAGTTCAGCGTGGCTGTTATGGAAGTGCCTTGGGAAGAAGCTCCAAGATTTGGGCTTATGGTGGCAGATGAAAATGATAAGATTACAGAATTCCAAGAAAAACCGAAGAATCCAAAGTCGAATCTCGCATCTATGGGTATTTACATATTTAACTGGGATATTCTGCGTAAATATCTGGTAGAAGATGAAGAAGATCCGAATTCCGAAAATGACTTTGGCAATAACATTATTCCAAATCTGTTAAAAGATGAGCGCAAGATGTATGCATATCATTTCAATGGTTACTGGAAAGATGTTGGAACGATTTCATCTCTTTGGGAAGCAAACATGGAAGTACTCGACCCAGAGCACAGCGGAATCAACCTGTTCGATGAACAGTGGAAGATTTTCAGCCGAAACAGCGGTATGACGGGTCATAAGATCAATGCAGGTGCAAGCGTGGATAACTCCATGATTACAGACGGATGTAATATATCCGGCAGCGTAAAGCATTCGATTTTATTCGCAGGCGTAAAGGTGGAAGAAGGCGCAGAAGTAGAAGATGCGGTTGTTATGGGCGGCACAATCATCAAATCCGGTGCGAAAGTAAAACACTGCATCATAGCAGAAAATGTAGTAATCGGAAATAACGCAGTGGTAGGACAGATGCCGGAAGGCGACGAAGCAGGCGTAGCTACAGTCGGCTCAGGCGTTTATGTCGGTGACAATGCGGTAATCGGGCCAAATGCTATGGTCAGCGATAATGTAAAGGATGGTGATAAACAATGATAAATACCAATACAAACGTACTGGGCATTATTTTCCCAAATGTTTATGATGAATTAGTGTCAGAATTGACCAGTGAACGTCTGATGGCTTCGATCCCGTTTGCAAGCCGTTACCGAATGATTGACTTCGTATTATCCAGCATGGTAAACTGCGGAATTGACAATATTACAGTATTAGTACGCGAAAACTATTTTTCACTGTTAGACCATTTAGGCTCAGGCCGTGAATGGGACTTGACACGTAAAAATGGAGGTTTAAATATATTCCCTCCGTTTGCTCAGAAAAACATGGGCATTTACGGCGGTAAAATCGGCATGTTAGCCAGCATACTTGGATTTTTGAAATCCCAGAAAGAAAAATATGTTGTAATGTCTGATGCAAATATTGCATTTAACTTTGATTTCCGCGCTCTTGTTGATGCGCATATCCAAAGTGAAGCAGACGTAACAGTAGCATATACGAAAGAAGAACTGCCTGCAGGCATTCTGGCATCGGATGATTTACATAAGGCTATGTACTATACATTTGATCTGGAAGATAACCGTGTAAAGAAGATTCATATCAATGAACAGGAGAAGGGCGTTAAGAATCTCTCCATGAATATCCTTGTATTTGAAAGAGAGCTTTTGATCAGGCTGATCAACGAGGCATTTATCGGCGGCGGCGTATATTTAGAGCGCGACATTTTAGTGCCGCAGCTGAATACACTGAAAGTATGCGGATATGAATATCAGGAATATGCTGCACGTATCAGCGGCTTAAAGAGCTACTTCGATGAGAATATGAAGCTTTTGGATAATGCAAACCTTGAAGCATTATTTGACAGAAACCCGATTTATACAAAGATCCGTGACGATAATCCTACGCGTTATATCAGCGGCGCTTCTGCAAAAAATGTAATGGTAGCAGACGGCTGCATGATCGAGGGCGAAGTAGAAAACTGCATACTCTTCAGGGGTGTCAAGATCGGCAAGGGCGCAAAGGTGAAGAATTCTATCCTTATGCAGGATACGGTTATCGAGCCGGGCGTTGAGGCAGAATATATTATTACAGATAAGAAAGTGACGATTTCGGAAGGCAAGGAGCTGAAAGGAACGGATTCTTTCCCAGTCTTTGTAGCAAAGAGACAGGTTGTTTAATAGAGACAGGCTGTTTAATAGAGACAGGCTGTTTAATAGAGACAGAGTGTTTAATAGAAGCAGGCTGTTTAATAGAAACAGGCTGTTTAGTAAAGACAGCTGGATATATAATGAAAGAAGGCTTGCCAGTCTGCGAAAGCGGGCTGGCAGTTTTTTTGTGCAGAAAGAATTTCCCTATTGACTCCTACGTTACGTCATAGTTTATGATATACTCACAAGGCACCGCGCATGAAAAATGCAGTGCAGTGTCTTGCGGCAATGAAACTGTGAGGAGGCTGGAATGATTATGATGACAGTAAACGAAGTAAGCAGGCTGACAGGAGTGAGTATACGCACCCTGCAGTACTATGATAAAATCGGCCTGCTGCATCCTGCGGGTTATACAAAGGCAGGATACAGGCTGTATGACGATACAGCTTTGGAGCGCCTGCAGCAGATTTTATTATTTCGAGAGCTGGAATTTCCTTTGAAAGATATTAAGGCGGTAATAAACAGCCCGGATTTTGACAGAGATCAGGCGCTGGAGCAGCAGATTGCACTGCTGACATTAAAAAAGGAGCATCTTGAAAATCTGATCGGACTTGCCCGCAGAATAAAGACGATGGGAGTAGATACTATGGATTTTAAAGCATTTGATACGAAGAAAATAGAGGAATATGCCGCGCAGGCAAAAGCATCCTGGGGCAGTACCGCCCAATACCAGGAATTTGAAGAAAAATCGAAAGGACGCACGAGTCAGGAGGATCAGGTTTTGGGCATGCAGATGATGAAGCTTTTTACGGAGTTTGGAAAAATGAGTAAGCTGCCGCCGGAGGATCATACCGTGCAGCAGCAGGTAAAAAATCTGCAGGATTTTATTACCGAGCATTATTACACATGTACGAATGAGATTCTGTACCAGCTGGGCAGCATGTATGCAGCCGGCGGTGATTTTACGTCAAATATAGACAAAGCCGGCGGTGAGGGAACAGCGGCGTTTGTATTTGAAGCAGTTAAGGTATACTGTGGAGCATAGCCGGGCATCGGCGCATAGATTCTGTCGGTACAACAGCTGATTAAAAACTGTGTGCAGAATAGAGATAAGATTTATGACAGAATGTTTTCATAAATCCCGCAGCCATAAGACAGGCCGTTTTATGGTGCGGGATTTTCTGCGCTTATTTATACGGATGCGAAAAGCTGATAATAAAAATGAAGAAAGTCTGCATACAGGCTATCTTTTTGTCAGATTTTATCGTTATACATACTAGAGCGTGTTTGAAAAATCATTTCCGCGATCTGCACTCCCCACTTTGCGGA
>CAJUHV010000105.1 GCA_910586445.1 uncultured Eubacterium sp. | reverse complement strand
CCATAAAAAAACGTCCTTCAAAAATCATCTCAGCGCCGCGTTACAGCACAGGCATCATGACGAATGCCGGAAACGCCCCGGTCAGCAAAAATCCCATATTCATGGTATAATAAGGCTGTCAGGATACCGGGAGAAAAAAGCATGGCCTTAAAATATACGGAAGAACAGCTGAACAGCCTTGACAGGGAAACGCTTATCAGGCTGTTCCTGTCGCAGCAGGAGCAGCTTGAAAATATCGACCATACGCTCCAGCTTGTTTTGGAACAGATGGCGGATTTAAAACGGCACCGGTTTGGCAGGTCATCGGAGAAACATGGGGCCGAAGAACAGATCTCCTTTATGGAAGTGGACGGGAAAATTGTATTCTTTAACGAATCCGAAGCTGTCGCTGCGGAGGAAAGCACAGATGAGCCGGAGGACGTTCCCCGCACAGGGCCGAAGAAAAAGCAGGGAAAACGGGAAGAAGGCCTGGACGGGATTCCGGCAGTTGTGGCGGAACATTCCATGACGGATGAGGAGCTGGAAGATAAATTTGGAAAAGACGGCTGGAAACAGCTCCCGGATGAAGTATACCGCAGGTACAGCTTTACTCCGGCGAAAATCGAGGTGGAAGAACACCGCGTAAAGGTATATGCAGGGAAAAAAACAGAAGCGGCCATCAGGGCACCGCATCCGCAGGCTTTATTAAGGGGGAGCCTTGTTTCCCCTTCGCTGGAGGCGGCGGTGATGAACGCCAAATATGTCAATGCCGTGCCGCTTTACCGGCAGGAACAGGAGTTTGAACGTTATGGCCTGCACATTTCAAGACAGAACATGGCGAACTGGACGATCCAGTGCGCAGACCGTTGCCTTGCGGTTCTTTATGATTACCTCCACGAAAAGCTGTACGGCTGCCACGTTTTGCAGGCAGGCGAGACGCCCGTGCTGGTGAATAAGGACGGCCGCCCTGCCGGGAGCAAAAGCTATATGTGGGTATACCGCACCGGACGGATGTATACGGAATGCCAGATCGTCCTGTATGAATACCAGAGGACGCGCAACGCCAGCCATCCAAGGGAATTCCTGAAGGATTTCAGCGGGGTATGCGTCACGGACGGCTATCAGGTTTATCATACGATCGAAGAGGAACGGGAAGATCTGAAGATTGCCGGGTGCTGGTCCCATGCGAGGCGCAGGTTTGATGAAGCAGTAAAAGCGCTGCCGAAAGCAAAGCAGAAGGACAGCCGCGCATATCTTGCGCTGACCATGATACAGGCGATCTACCGGGAGGAAAAACAGTTAAAAGATCTCCCGGCGGAAGAACGGAAAAACCGCCGCCAGCTGAGCGTAAAGCCCCTGGTGGAGGCTTATTTCGCATGGGTTCGTGAAAACCTCCCGAAAGTGCCGCAGAAAAGCAAGACGTGGGAAGGTTTCAATTATTCCCTGAACCAGGAGAAATACCTGAAAGTGTTCCTGGACGACGGCGAAGTACCGATGGACAATAACGCTGCGGAACAGTCCATCCGCGGATTCTGCACCGGCAAGAAAAACTGGGTAATGATCGATACCACTGCCGGTGCAAAGTCCAGCGCCATCATCTACAGCATTGCGGAAACCGCGAAAGTAAATAACCTGAAACCGTATGATTACTTTGAATTTCTGCTTACCGAGATCCCAAAGCATCTGGATGATACAGACCGCGGTTTTCTGGATGACCTGCTCCCCTGGTCACCAGGCCTGCCAGCGAATTGCCGCAAGCCCAATAAAAGTGAAGTGAAATAAAGACTGGAGCAAATCTGTTTCTATCATACAGGTTTGCTCCAGTTTTGTATAGGTACCCACTATCTACCGTTTACGGTCAATATCAGTTAATTTTGACGGTCTGGGTATATCGTCTCCATCCATCTGGCAAGTGTGAAGATAACCAGCTAAGCATTCGACAGCCATTTCCATAGCATCTTCAAAATTATCGCCTTGGGTCGCGAGCCAGTTAAGGTCAGGAAATACAACAAAGAATTTCTTTTATGCTGCACTTTATTTACCGTACAATAACAGTAAGGCAATTCCATGGAAGCATTTTACCGTTGTAAAGAAAATGTAGATTTCAGGTGCATCCAAAGTCAGCAGCAAAGATGAAAGATAAAATCAGAGAACTGACAAAAAGAAGTCGATGAATGGCTGAGACATAAGATGAGAACCATCTACTGGAAACAATGGAAGAAAGTTAAGACGAAATTCAAAGAATTACAGAAGTTAGGTGTGGAAGAAGAAAAAGCATGGATATGTGCCGATATGCGGAACGGAAACTGGTATCGCGGTGGATATTTCGTATTGCAGACTGCATTTAACAACAAGAAACTCCGTGAACTTGGATACCCAACATTCACAGAGTTTTATCTGAAAGTATGTGAAAACTAAGGAACCGCCGTATACGGAACCGTATGTACGGTGGTGTGGGAGGTTAGGTAGATAAAATAATTATCTACCTAATTCTGTCAGGCTTATCTTGCATGATTGGCATTGAGCAGCTGCATAAGTCCATCTTGGAGAACCTGGGAGCAGTTCACACCCCGCTTTTCTGCCAGGGCAGCCATCCAGGCAGGCAGGGAGACATTTTTGCGGACTGCCCTGGTGTCAGTTGCGGCCCGGTATGCAAGCGTGTCAACACGAATAATGGAACAGGTGGCATTTTCGGGAATGTCTAGCTTGTGCTGCGGGGTGGCAGCAGGGATCTCGTTTCCTTCATCCTCTGCCACTACGAGCCAGCCGCTGGCCGCATCAGTAGTCATCTCAATGGCATCATCAATACTACTGCCGGTGGTGATGCATCCAGGCAGATCAGGTACTCTGCAGTAATATTTGGTACCGTCTTCATTTGGTACGAATGTTGCGGTATAGATATATTTCATAAGTCAGCCTCCTTTGCTGACGGCGGGGAGGCTTTACCTCCCGCCTTGCTTGATTTCCTTGCGTATGTAGCGGAGATCGTCTTCATCGAAGTGCCCGCGTTTCAGCGGTATGGAATATTTTGTTTCTGGATTGTAGTAGATGTCATGGCTCCCGCCACTCCGCTTGAAGGTATATCCGCTGTTGTTCAGATCCTTGATAGCTGTGTGTCGTGGATTCATTGCTGTCCTCCTCATAAAGGTATTATACACAAAAATACACAATGCGTCAAGGGATTTACACAATATTACACAAATATTTAATGCAAAAGAGGATGAACTTATACATCTGTTGCCGGGTGCTTTCGGATATGATATTTACTGATGATACTTTCTATCAATTGCCAGTGGATTGTGGATGGACGGCAGCAGTGCTAAATGTTCTTAGATGCCTCTGCAGCTTTTTCAGCTATACCTGGCTTGTCATTTTCGATGAGATCAAGCAGAGCTGCAATGTCCTCTTTCAGATGCTTGGCCAGGGCAGCACAAGAGGGTGTTCCGGGAGTTCTGGTAAGTTCGTAGATGTGCCCTCTCTCCAGATCGGCCAAATGGTTGCTGATTTTGTTCAGCTCAATACAGTAACGCTTGGATATGTTCATAGCTATCTCCTTTGGTTATATGGTTTCATGAGTATCATTGGTCACAAATTGAGCATTATATGCAATTTAGAAAATATGTCAATCCCTTTGAAAAATCAAAAAATCTTCTCTGTTTATGAGAAAGGAGGTTCCTTCTGCAAAAGACAGACAACGGCGGGACCACACTGGAAGAAGCCAACCGGCAGACTTTGATGGGGTGTCATTGACAAAACACCATTCGGGCACAGGTTCAAAAAGAAATGCAAATTTATCTGGGTTTCCAATTAGCATTGTATAATATCTCGGTTTCATTGGCTTGTGTGAATTGCTGATATTTAAGTATTTCACATTCACAACACGCTGGCAAATGGAAATGTGAAAGTTCCCATGAACCCGAAATGAAACCCTGATTTAAAGACAACATTTAAAGTTAAAATCGGAGATATTCCAGATCTGTTGGATGATGAAGATCATGGGGAAGAAAGTGAAGACGAGGATGCCGATGGCACTGCATGAGGGAAGGTATCTTATCTGAAGCTGTTTGAAAAATGCAGATCTTTGGCAGGAAGCAGTAAAAATATGGTCGCAACTTATGCCAGATACGGACTGCTTGTTAAAATTTGTACGCAGATACGGTTATTTTGCTTAAACTGTCTAAACAGGGGCAGGTGTGACTTGTGAAAGTCGCATCTGCCCCTAAAATTTTTCCAATGCGGCATTATTGAGCCATGCCGGAATTGTAAGAGTTTTTTTGACCGATTTTTCAAAATGTTCCTTTGCATATAAAGCTGCATCTACAGAAACCATGCTGACTAGAGATTCACACACGGGCGCATCCGGGTCAAGATCCTTCGCAATAGCCTGTGAGTCAATATCAGTTAATTTTGATGGCCTAGGTATATCGTCTCCATCCATCTGGCAAGTGTGAAGATAATCAGCTAAGCATTCGACGGGGGAGTACTGGCAAAAAAGGCTGGCCGGAAACCGGGGTATGAATTCGGTAAATTTGTGTGGCTGCCTTTTGGAAAGTATGGTATAATGGCTAGTATTAGGACCGGGTATGTATGATGGAAAAATAAAAAGCGGCATAGTGCAGCAGCCGTGCATGGTTAACCTGTGCGGCCGTCCCGCCACCACAGCCAGATATAGGAGAAACATAATGAAAAAACTACAGTACACTTTTAAAACTGACACGCTGTTCAAGATGCTGTTTGTAAAGTATCCGGAACTTTTGAGAGAACTGGTTGCAGAACTTCTTGGGATTCCACTGGAAAGCATTGAAACATTCACGATAAAAAATCCAGAAATGCCGCCGGGAAACCTTGGCGACAAGTTCTGCAGGCTGGATATCAATATGACGGTGAACGGCCAGCAGGTCGACCTAGAGGTGCAGGTCAGCAATGAAGGCGATTGCCCGGAGAGGGTGATGTATTACTGGGCACGGGAATTTTCATCTGAGCTGCTGACAGGGCAGGGCTATTCAGCACTGCCGCGCACAATCGTTATCAGTATTATAGATTTCGCACTGTTTGAATGTGGAGAATACCATTCTTTCTTCCAGCCGTTGGAAGTCACACGCCATACACTGCTGTCGGATAAAATGGGGTTCCATTTCTTTGAGCTTCCAAAGCTGCCGGATGATGCAGACCAGGAGGATATGCTGCTGCTGTGGCTTTCGTTATTCAAAGCGGATACGGAAGAAGAACTGGAAAGGATTAAGGGAATGGGGGTGCCGGTTATGAGCCAGGCGATTAATGCTTATTATACGATTACGGCTTCGTCAGAGTTTCGTGAGAAAGAACGGCTTCGTGAAAAAGCAAGGCATGATGAGGCACAGGCATTGTACAATGCAAGAAGAGAAGCAATAATTGAAATAGCTCGAAATATGAAAGAAATGGGCATGCCATTTGATCAAATTTTTAAAGCCACAGGTTTGACACAGAATGAGATAGAAAAGTTATAAGTCTAGTATTACAGGTTTAACAAAAATGGGGCTGTCGCACTAAATAATTAGTGCGCAGCTCCTTTTTTATGTAAAAAATAACTGCCGGACTCCGAAAGAATCCGACAGTTGGTGTAAAATTAATACATGACCAAATACATTAACTTTCTGACAAAAAAAGCCTGCTTTCAGCACGCAGCTTTTCCGGTTCATGCATTCCATTCTCAGTTTTCCTATATTACAATATACTTTAGGGCAATATAGTTTGAAAAATCACGAATACAGGCAATATATGTATACATATTTTGTTTAAATGTGCTAAAATAATCATTACAAAGTGCACGAAATAATGATTAACCATGAAATACTGTACAAAAACATCTGCATACTGCGGCCGCGGTGCATGTATAGTTTTCTACGAAAGAGAGGGGTAATAATGGGAAGCTCGAAAAAAATGATCGGGACTGCAGTTTCTGCGGCAGGACTTCTGGCAGTGGCAGCTACTTTTGTATCTGTAGTGAGTGCAAACAGTACCGACAAAATCGAAATCCGGCTGGCGCATAATCAGTCGGCAGGCTCAGAGATCGCGGATTCTATTGCAAAATTTTCTGAGTTTGTGGCAGAGGATGACTCGAAAAATCTGGACGTGAAGATTTATGCAAGCGGGGTGCTGGGGTCTGAAAAGGAAGAAATCGAGATGGTGCAGGCGGGCATTCTGGATATGGCAAAGGTAAGCTCAAATACGATCGGACAGTTTGCAGATGAGTATGCAATTTTTGCGGTGCCGTATCTGTTTGTCAATCAGGAGCATTATTACACGGCTATGGAGGAGAGCGAAAAGGTACAGGAGCTGTTCCAGTCAACGGAGGACGACGGGTTTATTGCGATCGGATATTATGCGAACGGATCGAGAAATTTTTATCTGAAAGAGGATGCGCCGTGTACAGACCCATCGGTATTAAAAGGCAAAAAGATCCGCTCGATGCCGAGCTCTACTTCAATGGATATGATATCGAATATGGGCGGGTCTCCGGTGCCGATGGCAGCCAGTGAGACGTATACATCGCTGCAGCAGGGCATCGTGGACGGTGCGGAAAATACGGAGCTTGCGCTGACGGTAGACGGTCATCAGGATCTGGTAAAATCTTATACTTATACAGAGCACCAGTATTCGCCGGATATTTATATTATCTCTACAAAGACCTGGGAAAAGCTGTCGCAGGAGCAGCGGGAATATCTGATGGAATGCATGCGCAGGACAAATGATAATTTTAAAAATCTGTATAACGGCATGATGGAAGAGGCCATTAAAGAAGCCGAGTCTCATGGGGTAAATGTATACAGGGATATTGATAAATCTGCATTTATCGAGGCAGTGTCTCCGATCCATGATGAATTCTGCGGCAGGGGTGAGAGCTATAAGCTGCTGTATGAAGATATCCAAAAATATGCGCAGGGAGGGACAAAGGATGAAGGTACTGAATAAAATTATAGAATATGTATTGGCGTTTTTGGTTGTCGTAATGGTTGCCGGATGCTTCTGGCAGATTTTTACCCGGTTTATTTTAAATGATCCGAGCAAGTGGACGGAAGAGCTGCTGCGGTATGCCTTAATCTGGCTGACAATGCTGGGCGTGCCGTATGCGTATGGAAAAGAGCAGCATATATCGATCGGGTTTATTACAGGCACGTTTACAAAAAAGGCACAGTGCTGGATAAGATTTTTATCGATATGCTGATCCTCGGCCTGAGCGTATTTGTAATGGTAATCGGCGGCACTATGGTGTCGGCAAACGCAGTGGGACAGGTATCCCCGGCAATGAATATCCCGATGCAGTTTTATTATATGGGCGTGCCGGTCTGCGGTATTTTAATGGTCATTTATGCGGCTGAACGCCTGATACGTCTGACAAGGGAATATGCCGAAATCAAAAAGGAGGGGAAATAAATGGAACTACAGGCAGCTTTAGTATTGGTGATTTTATTCTTTTTCCTGCTGCTGATGGGCATTCCGGTGTCGTTCAGCATTATATCATCGGCACTGGTGACAATTATTATGTTTTTAAATCCGCAGTTTGGAATGTTTATATCTGCACAGAAACTGGTAAGCGGTATTGACAGCTTTACATTACTGGCGGTTCCGTTTTTCATACTGGCAGGGCAGCTGATGAGCAGCGGGGGCATAGCGAAGCGGCTGATTAATCTTGCGATGTTATTTTTAGGAAAAGTACCAGGCTCGCTGGCGCTGACCAATATAGCAGGCAATGCGATGTTCGGCTCCCTGTCTGGATCTGGCATTGCAGCAGCTACGGCAATCGGCGGTGTTATGAATCCACTGGAAAAAGAGCAGGGATATGACGAAGGGTTTTCGGCAGCTACCAATATTGCGACAGCTCCAGTCGGCCAGCTGATCCCTCCGACCAATTCATTTATCGTCTATTCGGCAGCAAGCGGCGGTGCTTCGGTTGCGACACTGTTTATGGCAGGATGGGTGCCGGGTCTTTTGTGGGCATTCTTATGTATGCTGGCAGCATTTTTGTATGCAAAGAAGCAGGGATATGTCGTTAAGCGCGGCAAGAGGCTGACTGGTGCAGAGATCGCAAAGACGGTCTGGGATGCAATTCCAAGCCTGCTTTTGATCGTCATCATTATAGGCGGTATTTTGTCAGGATATTTTATGCCGACAGAAGCCTCCGGCGTGGCAGTGATTTATGCATTTATCCTGTCTGCATTTGTATATAAGAGCATTAAGCTGTCTGATATTAAGGATATTCTGGTCAGTGCAGCTTCTATGACGACAATCGTTATGCTTATTATCGGTGCTTCGTCTGTATTATCGTTTGTGCTGTCCTTTACAGGACTGCCGCAGGCAATCAGCAGTCTGATGCTCGGAATATCGGATAATAAGATCGTGATTCTGCTGCTGATTAATATTGTACTGTTAGTAGTAGGAACATTTATGGATATGGCTCTAGCGCTTTTGATCTTTACGCCTATTTTTATGCCTGTTATTACAAGCATAGGCATGGACCCGATTCAGTTTGGCGTTATGATGGTTATGAACCTGTCGATCGGTACGATTACGCCTCCGGTAGGAAGTGTCCTGTTCGTAGGCTGCAGCGTGGCAAAGCTGAAAGTGGAGTAAGTTGTGCCTAAGCTGCTGCCGTATTTTGCAGCGATCGTCGCCTCTCTGCTGTTTATCACATTTGTTCCTGCATTCAGCACATGGCTGCCGACAGTGCTGGGGCTGATGTGAAGCCGGATCAGAAAGCATTTTTCAAACACGCTCTAGGACTTTGCGCTTGGTGCAAAGTCCGTAAGAACAAGTAAATACAGCCAAGAGGGAATTCAGCCCTTTGCCAAAGGCAAATTTCCAATGGGCTGAATTCCGTTACTGT
>CAJUHV010000104.1 GCA_910586445.1 uncultured Eubacterium sp. | reverse complement strand
TATTTGGTTAAAATAAACAACCTTTCCGATTTTTCAAACACGCTCTAGAGCGTGTATATACTTTTTTTAGTGCGGCAGCCTTTTTTCGTGCACAAAAACGAATTGCAAAAGCAATTCGTTTTGATCAGACTGCGCTTATTCATAAGGAATTTGTAAAAGTCAGCTGAAAGCATGAAAGATTTTATATTTTGTCATGCAAAGTTTTATATTTTGTTTACGCTTTTTTTATTGACGGGCGGCTGGTACTCAGATATAATCTAGTTTACTAACTTGGTTAGCAGATGGAAGGGGGCTTTTTACATGGCAACAAGAATGCAGATTGAACGAATGCTCGAAAAGCTGAAACATGCACATCCAGATGATTTTTTCAAGCACGTTGACGAAACGCAGGCTGGTATCGGAGCAGTACTTCGTCTGCTGTATATATCGAACGATACGGTTACGGCAGGAAAGATCAGCGACGAGCTGATGGTCAGCACGGCGAGAGTAGCCGTATTGTTAAAAAAGATGGCATCAAAGGGACTGATCACAAAAGAACACAGTCCTATTGACGCCCGCATCACGCTTGTGAAGCTGACGGAATACGGCGCAAAAACAATTGAAGAAATGCGTGACGGGATGTATCAGCAGATGGGGATTGTGATCGATACAGTCGGCGAAGAACGCTTGTTAGAGTTTATTACGATCGCAGAGGAGATAAAAAATGCAATAACCCCGCCGAAATTTGATTTTTAGAAAAATTATCTGTCAGCTGTTAATGCAGAGTGTTTTATAAATAAAAATCTAACTACATTAGATATAAGTTAGAAAAATTTGAATAAGAATTATATAAAAAGTTTGATCAGTAAAAAAGTTAAAAAAGAGATAGATAAAAGTTTGATCAGTAAAAAGTTAAATAAAAAGAGATAGGTTAAAAGTTAAAAGAGCTAGAAAAATAAAAAGAACTAAAAATAGTTATATAAAAATAAAAAGCGCTGCATAAAAAGAATTAACGGAAATGGCTTAAAAATAAAAAGCGCTGTATAAAAAGTCTGATATTAATTGAAAAGATAATGATAAAGGAGAGACGATTATATGTTTAAACTTTTCAAAAATCTGAAAAAGACAGAGTGTACACTGGCCCTTCTGGCCTTGATCTTTATTGTGCTGCAGGTATGGCTGGATCTGACTATGCCGGAATATATGGCAGAGATTACTTCGCTGGTGCAGATGGAAGGCAGCACGATGGGGGAGATACTTTCAGCCGGGGCAAAAATGCTGATCTGCGCACTGGGCAGCCTGACGGCTTCTGTTATAACAGCAGTCTGTGCAGCAAAGATCGCGGCAGTTTTCGGCGGAACACTGCGTGGAAAACTGTTTCGCAAAGTACAGTCATTTTCCATGGAAGAAATCGGGCGTTTTTCTACGGCAAGCCTTATTACCAGATCGACCAATGACGTCACGCAGGTACAGATGCTGATAGCGATGGGGCTTCAGATGCTGGTAAAGGCACCTGTTATGGCGGTATGGGCAGTCTGCAAAATTGCCGATAAACAGTGGCAGTGGACACTTACAACCGGGGTGGCGGTAGCGGTGCTGCTTATTGAGGTCGGTATCAGCCTGATCATTGTAATGCCGAAGTTTAAAAAAATGCAGGCACTGACGGATGATGTAAACCGTGTTACACGAGAAAACTTAACCGGTCTGCGCGTTGTGCGTGCATACAATGCAGAAGAATACCAGAAGGCAAAGTTTGAGCATGCAAATCAGGCACTTACCAGTACATACTTATTTGCACAGCGAGCCATGTCCTTTATGATGCCGAGCATACAGCTTATTATGAGCGGGCTGTCCCTGGCGATCTACTGGATCGGGGCAGTCGTAATCAATGAGGCAGGCATGGTGGATAAAATCAGCCTGTTTTCAGATATGATGGTATTTTCACAGTATGCTATACAGGTTGTAATGGCGTTTATGATGCTGGTTATGATTTTTATGATACTTCCGCGTGCCTCTGTCTCTGCAAAACGTATCGGAGAGGTGCTTGGTACAGAACCGACGGTTATTGACGGCACGGCGGTATGCGGACAGCAGGGCAGATCGGGTGAGGTGGAGTTTCGAAATGTATCGTTCCGCTATCCTGATGCCGGTGAATATGTGCTGCGCGATATTACGTTTAAGGCAGCGCAGGGTGAGACAGTTGCGCTGATCGGCTCAACAGGCTGCGGCAAAAGTACGGTCATTCATCTGATCCCGCGGTTTTATGATGTGACAGAAGGTCAGGTGTTGGTAGACGGCGTGGATGTGCGGGAATATGCGCAGCCGAGCCTGCGGGCGAAGATCGGCTATGTGTCGCAGAAAGCTGCCCTGTTTACCGGAACAATCCGGTCAAACATAGCCTATGGGGACCATGGGAGGGATGTATCAGACGAGGATGTGGAGGCAGCAGCAGTCACGGCGCAGGCAGAAAATTTTATTAAGAGGATGGAAAAAAGCTTTGACAGTCATGTGGCACAGGGAGGTACTAATTTTTCCGGCGGGCAGAAGCAGAGGATATCTATTGCACGTGCTATTGCAAAGAAGCCGGAGATACTGATTTTTGACGACTCTTTTTCGGCACTTGATTATAAGACAGACCGCATTCTGCGCAGGGCGCTCGATCAGGAGTGCAGTGATATAACGCGTATTATCGTAGCGCAGAGGATTGGAACGATCCGGGAGGCGGACAGGATCATTGTCTTAGATGAAGGCAGGATTGCCGGCATAGGGCGGCATGAAGAGCTTATGAAAAATTGTGAAGTATATCAGCAGATAGCACTTTCACAGCTGTCACAGGAGGAACTTGCATAATGGGAGAAAAAGGAGAAAAAGCAAAGAATCTGGTCGGAACGTGGAAAAAGCTGCTGGGCTGCTGCAGGAAATATGCGGCGTTGTTTGTAATCGCTGTTATCTGCGCGGCAGCAGGCACGGTGCTTATGCTGGCAGGGCCGGACCGGCTGTCTGACATGACAGATACCATTACAGAAGGCATTTCGCCGGACACGCAGAAACTGCAGGAGATCATAGAGGCGGTTTCAAATAATATTTCCCAAAATATGGAAAATCTTATGGAAGATATCACTGCTTCTTTAAGTGATGAGGCAGCAGTCGGGCAGAAGGCAGCGAAGATCATGAGTTCGCCGGATATTTCCGATGAAGATAAGCAGGCATTCCAAGAGGTGCTTATGGGCACAGAAGATGCTAAAGGGGCAGGTGCTCAGCGGCAGGGGCAGCTTTTACAGCTGCCGGAGAGCATACTCAAGGAGCTGTTTGCAGATCTGAAAGTAAATAATCTGACAATCTCTGTATCAGATCAGATCCAGATGCTGAAGCTGTTAGGAAATCTTGATAAACAGGATGGAAGTGCCATGCAGGAGATACTCGGCGCACTGCCGGATACAGTGGCTTTGGCCCTGTATACAGATATGGACATAGACGGCACTGTGATCCCAGGTGAGGATCAGTCCGGCATGATGGACGTTCTGGCAGATCTAAATATAGAAGAGGGACAGACATCAGAAGAGGCCATGGAGGCTCTGGAATCGTTTGACAGACTGCCGGAATCTATATACAGTCTGGTAAAGCCTGCGGTAGATATGGAAAAAGTTTTTGAGATCGGGATGATTCTGGTAGGATTTTATATACTCAGCTATATTCTGTCAGCGGTGCAGGGATATATTATGGCTACGATCACACAGCGTGTTTCAAAACAGCTGCGCTCTGACATTTCCGCAAAGATTAACCGCCTGCCAATGTGGTTTTATAACCGTACGACAACCGGCGATGTGCTCTCCCGCGTGACAAACGATGTGGATACGATCGGGCAGTCTTTAAACCAGAGCATAGGAACCCTGATTTCGTCGATGATACTCTTTTTCGGCAGTTTGTTTATGATGATAGCTACCGACGGGTGGATGACGCTGACGGCAGTGATCTCAAGCCTTCTTGGATTTGTAGTTATGTTTGCCATTATGGGGCGAAGCCAGAAATATTTTGTAAGGCAGCAGAGGCATCTTGGAGAGCTGAACGGCCATATCGAAGAGATTTATACCGGACATACTGTTGTAAAGGCTTATAACGGCGAGGCGCAGGCGCAGCAGGATTTTGACCGGATGAATGCCAGCCTGTGTGAAAGCGGCTTTCGGGCACAGTGCCTGTCCGGCCTTATGATGCCGGTTATGAGCTTTATCGGAAACCTTGGCTATGCTGCGGTCTGCGTTGTTGGCGGAGCGATGGCATTGGACGGACGGATCAGCTTGGGTGTAATCGTTGCATTTATGATGTATGTCCGCTACTTTACACAGCCTCTGGCGCAGATCGCACAGGCGGTACAGTCGCTGCAGTCTGCAGCTGCAGCAGGGGAGCGCGTATTTGATTTTCTTGAGGCAAAAGAAATGGAGCAGGAAGAAGCAAAAATAACCAGCCTTACAGACGTAAAAGGTCTGGTGGAATTTGAACATGTGAAGTTCGGCTACGAGGATTCAGATGTGACGGTCATCCATGATTTTTCCGCAGTGGCCAGGCCCGGACAGAAAATTGCAATCGTAGGTCCTACCGGCGCAGGGAAGACTACTATGGTAAACCTGCTGATGCGGTTCCATGAGATTCAGGGCGGCGAGATACGCATTGACGGGATACCTGCCAGTCAGATGACACGCGAAGCGGTGCATGCACAGTTTTGCATGGTACTGCAGGACACATGGCTTTTTGAAGGAACGGTACGGGAAAATCTCATCTACTGCTCGGAACATGTCAGCGAGGATAAAATCAAAGATGCCTGTAAGTCAGTAGGGCTGGATCATTTTATAAATACACTGCCGCATGGATATGATACGGTGTTAAACGATCAGGTAAGCCTGTCGCAGGGACAAAAGCAGCAGCTGACGATTGCGCGTGCCATGATTGCGGATAAGCCTATGCTGATTCTGGATGAGGCAACCTCTTCTGTCGATACCCGTACAGAGCAGCAGATTCAAAGAGCGATGGACAAACTGATGGAAAACCGTACGTCTTTTGTAATCGCGCACCGCCTGTCCACGATCAAGGACGCAGACCTGATCCTTGTCATGAAAGACGGGGATATTATTGAAAGCGGAAACCACGAACAGCTGCTTGGCAGAAATGGCTTTTATGCCGAGCTTTATAACAGCCAGTTTGACACCATGTCCGCGTAACATACAAAAAGAAGGATTTTTTGGCAAATCATATTTGAAGAAAAACTATTGATTTTTCATACAGATCCCATAAATATAAAAGAAGGAGTGCATTTTGCTCCTTCTTTTTTTAGATCAATCATGCAGTCTTTTATCTGGATTTACAGATGGTTATAGATGTACGAAGCATGATCACAAAAGAAAAAACGGCATGCTATGGCAGAGAGCCGCAAGTGTGGAACAGGAGGTTTAAAATGAGCAGTATTTATGGGTATGTGCGTGTATCAAGCATGGATCAGAATGAAGGCAGGCAGATGTCGGCAATGAGGGAGAGAGGCGTACCCGAAGCGAATATATATGTGGACAAGCAGTCAGGAAAAGACTTTAACCGCCCGCAGTATATGCGCATGGCAAAGATTATGAAAAAAGGGGATCTGCTTTATATACTAAGCATTGACCGGCTGGGTCGCAATTATGAAGAGATACAGGAGCAGTGGCGTATACTGACAAAAGAAATCGGCGCTGACATTTGTGTAATTGATATGGAGCTTTTGGATACACGTAACGGCAAGGATCTGATGGGAACATTTATAGCCGACCTTGTGCTGCAGATTCTGTCCTTTGCGGCAGAGGCAGAGCGTACGAATATAAGAAAGCGGCAGGAGCAGGGCATTGTCGCCGCAAAGGCCAGAGGCGTGAGATTTGGACGGCCGGAAGTCGAGGTGCCGCAGGAATTTCCAAGGATTGTCGTGGAATGGGAAAATAAAAACATATCGTTTGACGAGGCGCTGGAAAAAAGCGGGCTGAGCCAGGCGACATTTTACCGGAGGCTGCGGGAATACCGGGGGATGAGGGGAAGATGGCGTGAGGACTGCGAATGTCTAAGATGATGTGCATCACGGAAAGCATTTTTGCAAACACGTCTCCATATTCTCACCTACTTTATTATTGATGCAGCTGTTAATTGCTGCAATTATTATAGCGTATGTAGATGAGAGCGTAAAGCATGTTCAAATTATGGCTTATTAATAAAGCTTTACACCTGTTACATCATCTGATAAGATTAGAATGTAACAATCAGTACAGATTATGAATGAAAGCAGATGATTGTATGCCGAGCAATGCTGAGACTGCGAAAGATACCATTGAACAGTTAAAAAAATTCAAAGATATTTGAAAATAGCAATGAAAGAAAATGCAGTTGAAACATATGCAGAATTAAAGTCAGAGTATTTGTCTTTAAAGGCATTGTTAAATGTCATAGGCGTAAACTTAATAGACATTGATATAATCAAAGAATAATAACTGAGCCATAATTAATAATGATAAATGAATAATAACTAACAAAATTCACAGCGTACAGGGAGCGGAAATACCAGCAGTTGGAAACGGTATATCTTTCAAAGGGGCAGAAACTAAACTGATTAAAGGAACTGTCAAAAATGTATGCCCTCTATGCGCCAATCTAAGCCGCCTATAAGGAGAGCCAGTCGCTCAAAGGATTTGCGAAAATGAAATACGATAAGGAGCATAAGGACAGCTTATCGAAGTACCCCGAATTAAAGGAACGTATGCAGAGCCTTTTACAGAACGGCGAGAAGATAACGCCGAAACAGTGGAAAGCCGAGATACAGTCCTTGCAGTCCGAGTATGACAGTATCGGCAGGGAGCAGACCAAGACCGCCGCAGAATTAGCGTATGCGGAAGTTATCAGCTATAACAAAAAGAAGCTTGAGAGAGCTTCAGAACGAGAGCCGACAGCACAACAGGCAACAGAGCAGGACTAAGCGGAGGGAGGAAGAAATTTAATGAAAATGTGATAGAAATGTGAGTGTGATTGTACTATTCTATTAGCGGTGCAAAATAAGAATATGTTAGTGAGGTACAAAGGTGTTTAATATTGTGTATAAAGGAAATTTTCAATCTGAAAATCAACTGGTAAATAATGATAAATTATCAGAAAAAGCCGTACCATTTAAAGAGGGCAAAGAATTAAATGATTTATTTAATCTGGGATTTATGCTGGAATTACCAGTAATTATTCCAATAATGTTTTTGACAATATTAAAAATACAAAGTATGGAAGGACATATAGTTTTCAATCTCAAAACAATATTCGTTATTGCAGCTGCTTTTTTAGTAAATTACATATTAAAGTTTATACATGAATATATACACGCAATCTTATATCCCCTGAAAAGTAAAAAGACAATATGGAAATATACTTCTAATGGTGCTTGCTTCTTATATTGCAATACTAAAATTTCTAAATTAAGATTTATTGTTATTTCATTAGCACCCATGATATTATTAGGAATAATTCCATTTGTCATTTGGCTGTTTATAGCGGATAAAATAGATTTAACGATAAGTGTTGTATATGTGATAATGACTTGGATTATGGTGTTTTTTGCTATGGGTGATTTAGCTAATGTTTATAACACAATTAGACAAGTCCCTAAAAATGCCAAAGTGTTCAACTATGGATTACATTCATATTGGATAAATGAATAACCAGTTCCTGCTTAATTAACTAGCCTTTAATGCGTTTCTGCGCATCCATTTCTATCACCTGCCAATGTGTAGCTATTATAATTCCCAAAAGGGCGCTATAATAGTCACGATTGGCAGATAGGAAATTTTCCAAAAAGGGCATATAGAGTTATAGTATGGCAGTCATTTGGGGATGATATTCATATCTGAGGAGGCAGAAAGTTATGGAAGAACATATTTCTGAGCGTTTTGCCCGTGAGCGCGGCATTACTGTTGAAGAATTGAGGGCAATTATCTCAGCACGGATTGAGAGGGGATGGAATGATCCTGCTCTGGAGAAACAGGCACAATGGAGGAAGATTCCGTGTGCCGGGGAAATCCCGACACCGGATGAATGGCTGGAATATGTGGTTAAAAAGCGGGCAATCAGATATAAATAATCAAAGATTGAAATAATTTAAGCTCGTTTCAATTATTGTCTTTAGATAAAGGATAATTTTTTCCTTATCTTTAATGTGTTTTTCTCTGGCCCAGTCAACTAAGGTTCCGGCAAGTGCCTCTGTATAAAAGTTTGCAAGGAAATCCTTAAACTCAGGGCCAAGATGTTTTTTTGCTTTTTCATCTGCGTTATTGATTAGCGAAGATATTATCGCTATAAAATCCGAGTAAAAAAAGCGTTTCATTTCATCCCGCCCTATGGCATCATAAGCGCAGCTGATAATGTAGTCATTTTCATCTACATAATCCATAATAAAACGGATAGCATCTTCGTAATCGACCAGCAGATCAAAATGTTTCACTACTTCAATCGCTTCCTCAGTCAGCATCCAACGGAGCAGCGCATATATATCATCAAAATGATAATAAAAAGTATTTCGGTTTACACCGCAGTCCTGTATAATTTCTATTACAGTAATTTTTGAAAAGTTCTTATGGCGCATGGCTTTTTTTAGTGAAAGAGCTAGCGCCTTTTTTGTTTCTAATGAGATTTCCTCATTCTTCAAACGACCACCTCCGTAATATTGACACTACTGGTGTCTAAACGACCTCATTATATCTCTGTTCCATGAAAAAGCCAATAGACAATTTTAGGCAGGTGTCTGGTAAGTTGATTTTGTCAGGCAATTAGCGGTATGGTGTCTGACATCGAACACGGACAGGCGCATTGTCTGTTTTATTTTGTATCCCATTCTATATAATCAATGATGTACCAGAAAAATGGCAGGAAGAAAATGAAAGCAACGAGGAGGGATAGTATGATTATTTGTATTGGCCGGGAATTTGGCAGCGGCGGACATGAGATAGGTAAAGAAGTAGCAGACAGGCTGGGATTTATTTTTTATGACCGGACATTGGTAGAAGAAGCATTGTCACGCTCTGCAATTCCCCCGGAGGAGTTAGAAAGAGCAGATGAGAAAAAACATAATCCGTGGCTTTACCGTATTTGGTATGATGCTCAGAATGAGGAATTGAGGGGATTGTCTGCTAATGATATGCTTTTCTCCATTCACAGCCGGTTAATAACGGAGCTTGCCAGTGAGGGTAATTGTGTATTTATTGGCCGGTGCGCCGATTATATTTTGCAGAACGCAGGCATT
>CAJUHV010000103.1 GCA_910586445.1 uncultured Eubacterium sp. | reverse complement strand
ATTCTCCACCAAGTGTGAAGCACATCTCACGGAAAGCATTTTTCAAACACGCTCCAGGGCCTTCAGCAGCCGTCACTCATAATCTCTGCAATTGCCCGGATGATTCTGACATAGCTGGAATAAGTAACGGCATCCTTTGTCTTCACTCCGTTTAAAATATTTAACAGAATGGGATCGGACGGCCTTACGATATCCCATAATATATGGTCTGCGCTGATCTCCAGCTCATTGCACAAGGATACAAATGTCTCCAGGCTCATGATGCGGGTGCCGCGCTCAATGTGCCCCATAAAAGAAAGGCTGATATTGCATTTTTCTGAGAGCTTGTCCTGAGACCAGCCCTTTTCTAAACGTGCAGCACGGATTTTGCTGCCGATTTTCTGATAGTCTAGTTCAGTCATGATGACTCCTCCAAAACATTAATTCGAAATAGTATTTTACCAAAAGCTTATCATAGTATGTGTACTGTAAGAATTATTTATTACTTTCAATCATGCTAAAACTGCAGGGAAATATATATATACTGTAAGAATTATTTAAGTACTCACAGTGCAATTTTAACATATATGGAACAAAGAAAAAAGCAGAAAGTAAAAATGTCTGCCTCGAAAACTCTCCTTGACAGCACTAATACATGGAGGTAAAATAATAGTTACAGTTTATGCCAAAATAGGTAAGGCATTGCCGGTCATAAATTAGTACAGTATGTCAGCTGTGAAGCAGATGCATGATAAGGAAGGTTATGATTAATATGGAAAAGAAGAATTTAGACTGGGAAAATATTGGATTCAGCTATCGGAAAACCGATCAGAGATATGTGGCAAATTATCGGAACGGGGCATGGGACGAAGGCACTCTGATTACAGATGATACAGTTACGATCAGTGAGTGTGCAGGTGTGCTTCAGTATGCACAGACCTGTTTTGAAGGATTAAAGGCGTATGAGACAAAAGAAGGAAAGATCGTAATGTTCCGCCCGGATTTGAACGCAGCGCGTATGGAAGATTCCTGTAAGAGGCTGATTATGCCGGTGTTTCCACAGGAAAAATTTGTAGAGGCAGCAGCGCAGACAGTAGCGGCAAATGCTGCTTATGTACCGCCATATGGTTCCGGTGCCACACTGTATGTCCGCCCGTATATGTTTGGCAGCAATGCAGTAATCGGGGTAAAGCCTGCGGATGAATACCAGTTCCGTATTTTTACAACACCTGTAGGGCCGTATTTTCAAGGCGGCGTAAAACCGCTGACAATACGTGTGTGTGATTTTGACCGTGCAGCGCCACATGGCACGGGAAATATTAAAGCAGGATTAAATTATGCAATGAGCCTGTATCCGATTGTGAAGGCACATGAGGAAGGCTATGACGAGAACCTGTATCTGGATCCTGCCTCCAGAACGTATGTAGAAGAGACAGGCGGAGCCAATTTCTTATTTGTGACAAAAGATAACAAGATTGTAACGCCTGAGTCTGACAGCATCCTTCCGTCCATTACCAGACGTTCGCTTATGACAGTTGCAAAGGACTATCTGGGCATGGAGGTAGAGCAGAGGAAAGTAGCATTGGAAGAGATCAGGGATTTTGCGGAATGCGGCCTGTGTGGAACAGCAGCGGTTATTTCACCGGTCGGAAAAATCGTAGATCACGGCAGTGAGATCTGCCTGCCGAGCGGCATGGAGAAAATGGGGCCGGTGACTCAGAAACTGTATGACACGCTGACAGGCATTCAGATGGGTCATATCGAAGCGCCGAAAGGCTGGATCAGGGAAATCTGCTAAAATATTATATTCATTATATCGGCCTGTCCATATGAAATCGCCTTTTGGCGGGGCAGGCTCTTTTTTGTATACCTATAAGCCGGTACGGAAGAAAGAGTTATGAAAAAAATGGAAAACAGTCTAAAACAGCAAAATAGACAGCAGAAGATAAAGGCTCCCAGACGGTCCCGCGAACCGCGGTGGGATAAGCTGGATAATACTGCCCATCTGTTTCCGGTAATAGCCGGGGATGATATGACAAATGTATACCGGATCAGCGTGACGTTAAAAGAGCCGGTGATCGGGGATACGCTGCAGAGAGCACTGGATATGGTTCTTCCCAAGTTTGACGGATTTAATGTAAGGCTGCGCCGCGGATTTTTTTGGTATTATTTTGAAGAAAATGGAAAACCCGCGCCGGAAGTCAAAGAAGAGGCTGCCTATCCATGCCGCTATATTATCCAGCACCGGAATAACAGCTACCTGTTTCGGGTGACATATTATAAATGCCGCATAAATCTGGAGGTGTTCCATGTGCTCACAGACGGCATGGGCGGCCTAAATTTTTTAAAGGAGCTGACTTATCAGTACCTGCGCCTGTCTCATCCAAAGCTGCGCGAGCAGGAGGGAGACCGGCTGAGTGCGGATACTTCTTTGAATCTCGAAGATAGTTTCCTGCAGAACTATAAAAAAAGCCATGCCAAAAATTACCGGTCAGAGAGGGCTTATATTATAAAAGCGCCAAGGCTGCATTCACAGGAATTCGGCGTCATGCATGGATATTTTAACATTCCGCAGCTGAAAAGCGTGTGTAAAAGCCATGGAATGAGCATAAATGAATATCTGGTGGCGCTGATTGTCTGGAGCATTTATCAGGGATATCTGCATGGGGCAATAACAGACCGGCCAATCCGGGCCGCAGTGCCGGTAAACCTGCGCCCGTATTTTAATTCAGTGACGACAAAGAACTTTTTTGTCGTAGTGTCTGCGGAGTTTCGGACCGAAAAGGAGAATTATACACTGGAAGAAGTGCTTCAGATTGTAAAAGAGAGCCTGCGTGCGCAGATTACGAAGGAGAATCTGGAAGATATTTTTTCTTACAATGTGTCAAATGAAAAAAATATAGCCATGCGTGCCGTGCCGCTTTCGATAAAAAATATAGCGATCCGGTCTGTCTATACAAAGACGGCGCTGGCAAATACAACGACAGTGACCAATATCGGCAATGTAAAAGTCAAAGAGGTTTACGAACCTTATATCGAAATGTTTCAGGCATTTCTGGCAATGAGCAAGGGGCAGCTGCTGAAAGGGACGATCTGTTCGTATCAGGATACGCTCGTATTTACGTTCAGCTCCGTACTGAAAAATCCAATTGTGCAGAAAATATTTTTCAGAACCCTGGCAGCAGAAGGAATAGATGTGCAGATCGAAAGCAATGGGGTGTTTTATGAGTAAATGTATAAAATGCGGCGTCCGTATTTTAGACCAGACAGAAGTCTGCCCGCTCTGCCGCTGTGTAGTGGAAACAGAGCAGGGCGAGGCGGCTCTGGCAGGACGCTATCCTGATATCCGCCTGATTGACCGAAAGCTGGAGCTGGTCGGCAGGATTGTATTATTTATATCAATCGTGCTGGGTGCCCTGGCGGTAGTAGTGAATTATTTAGACCAGACGGGCATATGGTGGAGTGCAATTGTAGTCGGGGGACTGGCTTATCTGCTGCTTATTATGTTTTTTATGATACAAAATGACCATGCGGGCTACCGCAGCAAGGTGATGACCGGCATGGCAGGCGGCATTGCGTATCTTGTGCTGATTGACAATGTATTGGGATTTAAGCACTGGTCGCTGGACTATGTGGTTCCGGCGGCGCTTGTGGCATTTGATATCCTGATCGTAGTATTTATGTTTGTCAATATCAGAAACTGGCAGAGCTACCTGCTGTTCCAGATTTTTATGATCTTGTGCAGCGGCGTCTGTGTGATCCTGTACTGCGCCGGGATTATAAAAAATCCGTTTATGAGTTATGTGGCATTCGGAAGCTCCTGGGTGCTGTTTCTGGCATCGTTTATTATCGGGGGAAAACGGGCAAGCAACGAGCTGAAGCGGAGGTTTCATCTGATGTAGCGGGGGGTGTGTACCTGTTAGTGGCTGACGGCAGCTGCGCTGAATCGAAGGCAGGATCGATCAGGTGCAGCATAGATTATTTGATTTTGTATATGTTTTGCTTATGCAGCAGTATCAGAGACAGCGGGAAGTGATTGGTTTTATATAGGTATGAAGTCGAAAGGATGTAAATATGGCCATAGATATTTCGAAACGTGCAGCGAAGGATGCAAGGGATGTAAAAGAAGAGAAAAAAAGCAGTGTGCAGGCTGCTATCGTGCGTGATATTATAGCGCGCATGACAGCAGACCGTATGCTCGGGCCGAAGCTCCAGAAAGGGGAGATCCGTAAAAAGCTGGTAGAGCCTGCGTGGAAATGCCCGTCCTGCTTTCATATGACACGGATTGACCTGCCGGATTGCCTGGCAGAGCTTTTAAGCCTTGCACAGAATCCAAATATGGGCAGGGTCATCCTGCAGCTTCACGGGGGCGGATATATAGGTGCGATGCGTAATAAGTACCGTTCCTTTGCCGGACTGTATAACGAGCTTGGCAGGGGGATCAATGTATTTACGCCAGATTACCGTGTGGCACCCGAACATCCGTATCCTGCGGCACTGGAAGATGCATTTTCTGCTTATCAGTGGCTTTTGGATGCAGGCTGTCAGCCGTCCAGAATAGTAATAGCAGGAGACTCCGCAGGCGGCGGGCTTGCCCTGGCACTGTGTCTTTATTTAAAAGACCATGGAATAGAACTGCCGGAAGGACTGATTCTGATGTCGCCGTGGACGGATCTGACGGCAGGCGGAGAATCTTATGAGACAAATTATACGCTGGACCCGCTGTTTGGAAATACAAGGGACAGCATGATTTATAACCTCGATTATATCGGGGATGAAGATCCGTCCAATCCGTATATATCTCCGCTGTTCGGCTCTTTTGAGGGATTTCCGCCGATGCTTATACAGGTAGGCTCGATCGAAATGCTTTTAAGCGATTCCACGTCTTTAGCGCAGAAGGCAAAAGAGGCAGGCGTAAAAGTGCGCCTGAGCATATATGAGGAGATGTTTCATGTATTTCAGATGGGAGAGCTGATGCTGCCGGAATCAAAGACGGCCTGGGAAGAAGTCGGAAAATTTCTGCGTGTTTTAGACCGCAGGCGCAGTGAGCCGCTCAGCATGCAGGAGGAAGAGGATATGTTTGCATGAGACTATAAATTTATTATTAAATTTTGCTGTATCAGTTGCCAAATCATAGGGGCTTATTTATAATAAAATATGTTCCGTTGGATAAAACCGGACGGAAAGAATGGAGTGGAGTAGATAATGTCAGAACAAGATTTTAGGGAAGTGGACAGCATTAAAGAAGATCGGGGACAGGAAACAGCAGAGGTATCTGCGGGGGATGTTTCTGATGAAAAAAACGATGAATATGAAGAAGTCTGTTATATCTGCCACCGTCCAGAGAGCAGGGCGGGCAGGATGATCAAGATTCCAAACAATATCTGTATCTGTCAGGACTGCATGCAGCGTACGTTTGACAGTATGAACCAGTCAGGATTTCATCTGGATGATATTCTAGGCCCCCTACAGAATACAAAAGGGCGTATGCCGAATATCAGCATGATCAATCTGTCAGAGCTGCAGGGAATGATGCCGAATACCCAGAAAATAAAAAAGAAAAAACCAAAAGAAAAGAAAGAGGCTCCGGTATTTGATATCCACGCAATCCCGGCTCCGCACAAAATCAAGGCAAAACTGGATGATTATGTGATTGGACAGGAACATGCAAAAAAGGTCGTGTCAGTAGCGGTCTACAACCATTATAAAAGAGTGGCAGGCGGGCAGAGCGATGATGTAGAGATCGAAAAGTCCAATATGCTGATGGTGGGGCCGACCGGATCGGGGAAGACCTATCTGGTCAAGACGCTGGCAAGGCTTTTGGACGTGCCGCTTGCGATCACCGATGCAACATCCCTGACAGAGGCAGGCTATATCGGCGATGATATCGAAAGCGTCGTATCCAAGCTGCTTGCAGCGGCAGACAATGATGTGGAACGTGCAGAACACGGCATTATTTTTATCGATGAGATCGATAAGATCGCTAAAAAACGCAATACGCACCAGCGCGATGTCAGCGGAGAATCCGTGCAGCAGGGGATGCTGAAGCTGTTGGAAGGTGCAGAGGTAGAAGTCCCGGTAGGTGCCAGCAGCAAAAATGCAATGGTTCCGATGACGACGGTAAATACAAAAGATATTTTGTTTATATGCGGCGGGGCATTTCCAGAATTAGATGAGATTATTAAGGAACGGCTGAACAAACAGTCTTCGATTGGTTTTCAGTCGGATTTAAAGGATAAATATGACAAAGAAGAGAATCTGCTTACAAAAGTGACCGTAGAGGATATCCGTAAATTTGGCATGATACCGGAATTTATCGGAAGGCTGCCGATTTTATTTTCACTGGAATCCTTAACAGAGGATATGCTGGTAAGGATTCTGGCAGAGCCGAAAAATGCAATTATCAAACAGTACCAGAAACTCTTAGACTATGATGAAGTGCGTCTGGAATTTGATGACGAGGCACTGCATGCGATTGCAAAGAAAGCAAAGGAAAAGAAAGTCGGAGCCAGGGCACTGCGTGCCATTTTGGAAGAATTTATGCTGGATATTATGTATGAGATTCCAAAAGATGAAAATATCGGCATAGTGACGATTACGGGCGATTATGTAGACGGCAGGGGCGGCCCTGTGATTACAATGCGCGGCGTGCAGGGACTGCCGGAGCATGCGCAGATGCATGCGTAGTGAGTTTTTTTGTGCTTTAAAGCGCAATATTTACTGAAATGAAGAGAGTTGAAATAGGAGGAGGCAACATATGTCGGATTCATATGCGGAGGTTATCGTTCATGATGAGAAGGATATAAGGGGAACGCAGCTGAAGATCGGTCTGATTGTTCTTACGATTGTGCTGCTCTTTTTGGGTGCAATGTTTAGTATGCTGATCTTTACGCTGGGGGTTTTGATGATTCCATATACGATCGTATCGATCAAAAACCGCTATCATGAATATGAGTATCTTCTTGTATCGGAAGAACTGGATATCTCATCTGTCCGCAACCGTATGAAGAGAAAAAAGATCAGATCATATTCCATGGCAGAGCTGCAGTGTATGGCTCCGGTCCGTTCACACAGGCTGGACAGTTATCACAGTAATCCGCAGCTGAAAGTACTGGATTATTCTTCTGGAAATCCAGACCATGATATTTACAGCATGATCTTTGCCAGTAAGGGAGTCCTGCAGGAAGTAAGGGTAGAACCTACACAGGCTATGCTCGATGAGGTAAAAATGAGGCATGCAAGCATTGTGTTTACAGAATAGAAAATAAAGTCATTTCTGCGATCTGTACTCACCGGCTCAAGCGTCTTGGACTGCAAATGTCCAGAATGATGCAGAAAATCTATCTCCAGTTTAATCAGCATGGCCCGCTGCATCATGCTCTGTGGGTATGCTTCATAAATTTGGGATCAATTCTCCATATCATGCCCTGTGGGTACATAGCGCAGCAAGCATTTTTAAGACACGCTTTATGGCTGCCGCATAAAGGATTTTGATACAAGATTTCGTACGGAATGTTTTCATTAGAAATATATTCTGGATCTTGTATAAGGGTCATTTTATGCGGCAGTTTTTTATCGCACCTATAAGGCTGGAGGACTAGGAGTAAGAGTGCTGCGGCAGATCCGGCGGCCGGTCATATAATGGAAGGAATAAGTAAGCGCTGGGGAATGTTATGCCGGATTGTGAAGAAGCTATCTATTCCAATGATTATTTTGACTTTATTGTGGAAAAGCAGTTCATGGACGAACTAGAAGGAGAAGATGAATACTGTGTTCAGACATTGAATGAAAATTATGAAGCAGTATATTACCAGATGCCTGATAATAATGTCGAGATGCAGATGCGCAGTTATTCCTATGGAGTAATTCCCAAGTGCTTTGGACTGCTGAATAATATTGCATTGGAAGACAGCGGGATTATGCGGGTGCGCGATCAGCCGAATCTGGCATTGACAGGGCAGGGCGTTTTGATCGGATTTGTTGATACGGATTTTGACTATACAAATCCCCTGTTCTGCAACGCAGACGGTTCGACACGCGTAGAAAGGATTTGGAATCAGGAAGACCGCAGCGGCATACCGCCGTCAGGTTTTTTGTATGGGACAGAGTATACGAGAGAGCAGATCAATAGGGAGCTGCTTGCAAATCATGACAAAATGACGGCAAAAATACCATATGCAGACGGCCATGGTACATTTCTTGCAGCTCTTGCAGCAGGTTCTGAGGATATCGGCAGCAGGTTCAGCGGAGCCGCCCCGCAGTGTGACATAGCTTTTGTCCAGCTGAAGCCTGCGAAACAGTACTTAAAGGATTTTTACTTTATCCCGGATGAAACGCCCGCATTTCAGGAAAATGACATTATGGCAGGCATCCGGTACTTGAATCTGCTTGCGATTGAGCTGCGCAAGCCTTTGTCGCTGTGCATTGCGCTTGGCACGAATATGGGAAACAGGGGCGGGCGCGGGCCGATCTCTCATTCCCTGATCGAAGTGTCGAACAGGAGACAGCGCTGTGTGACAATTGCGGCTGGTAACGAGGCAGATAAGAGACATCATTTCTTAGGCGGAATTACAGGACAGGATCTGCAGGAAAACGTAGAGATCAGCGTATCTGAGGGCGTAAATGGATTTATTGCAGAAATATGGGCACCTGCACCAGAATTGTATGAAGTCGTCATCCGCTCACCTACAGGAGAGCGTTTCCGTGCGCTGCCTTCCGCGCCCGGAAATCACTCAGAATACCGGTTTATATTTGAAGGAACATTTGTATCGGTAGATTACCTGCTGACCGGGCCTTTAAATAGAAATGAGCTGATATATATCAGGTTTCAGCAGCCGATCTCAGGAATCTGGACATTAACCGTGTTTGCCCGTAATTATATCAGCGGAAACTACCATGTCTGGCTGCCGATGTCTGAAATGGTATCAGGCGAAGTCGTATTTCTGCGCTCCAACCCGGATACGACAATCACCGTGCCGGCAGATACGGAAGAACCCATTACAATTGCGGGATATAACAGCGCAGACGGCAGCATATATTTCGAGTCAGGACGCGGATTTACCGCTTCCAATGATATTAAGCCGGATATAGCTGCCCCCGCGGTGGATATCTATGGGCCTGTAGGAGACGGCCGGTACGAGACGCGCAGCGGTACCAGCATTGCGGCAGCAGTAGCGGCGGGAGCAGGCGCATTGATGCTGGAATGGACGGGTGTGCGCAGGAATGATATATCGGCTACGACCGCTAATATTAAAAATTATTTTATACGTGGTGCAGTGCGGGATGAGTCGAAGGTGTATCCGAATAGGGAATGGGGGTGGGGTCAGCTGGATTTGTATAAGACGTTTGAGAATTTTCGGAATGTATGATTATTGAAAAATGCTCTTTTCTTCAATAATATGTGAGCTGCTATCAGCGGAATGCCTGTAAAATTAAGGTGTTTCGCTGATTTATCTTGTTTATAGTAAACAGGTAATACTGATTTGATGTACTAAATTTTATTGTGTATATGATTGTAATAGAGTATAATAGGA
>CAJUHV010000102.1 GCA_910586445.1 uncultured Eubacterium sp. | reverse complement strand
GGAATTCAGCCCTTTGCCAAAGGCAAATTTCCAATGGGCTGAATTCCGTTACTGTGAGCGCCGAAGGCGTGAACAGTAACGGCTCAGGGATTTGTCGGCAGGTTGGTATGTGTGACAATGTTTAGTGTTTTGCGGTATTTTAATGGGGATATAGTCATATAGATTTTAAACGTTTTTTCAAAATGAGTCATGGTGCCATATCCGACCATATCGGCAATCTCTGAGATGCTTAAAGTAGTTTCTTCCAGATAACGCTTGGCCCGCTGAATCCGGTGGATATTGACATATTCACTGATCGTGTAGCCGGTGACTTCTTTAAATGCACGGCATGCATAATATTTGCTTAAATAAAATCTGCCGGCAAGCTCATCCAGCGACAGGGGCTGCTCGCAGTGCTGCGACAGGTAATCGGCGATCTCATAGACATGCTTGTTTTTGCCGATCTCTGCGCCGAGCGGGCCTTCCTGGGCATGGATATCCAGCTCCCTTGTAAGGCCCAGAAAGTAAGTGGTTACGGCCAGCTCGACGGCCTGCTTGTAGTTGTGCTTTTTTTCACGGCACTCGCGTTTGAACAGGTAATACAGATCCATAAAATGCTCCTGCTGCTGCGGGGTCAGATGGTAGATGCCGTAATGCTGGTGAAAGAAACGCACAAGCTGAAGGGGAGGGTACTTTTTGTCCAATTCCTGCATTTTATCGCTGTTTACATACAGAATGATCCGATTGTGCCCGGAATCATCGGCAGAGACGGATTTGGTCATATGGATCAGGTTCGTATCGACGAGGATCAGATCACCCTTGGAGGCTACAAAGTTGCGGTTGTTAAAGAAAAAGAGACGCTCTCCTTCCAAAATATAAAAGATTTCATATTCATTGTGAAAATGCTTGACGCGCATATCGAATTTTCCGTAGCGGATCATATGCTCAAGGGAAATTCCATTGACAGTGTCAAAGTAAGTAATTTTTTCCAAAAATATCACCTTTTCTATTGTAATATATGTAATTTCTACAAAACATACCAGTTACATTTTATAATGAACAGGTAAAATTGTAAACAAAAAAAGGAAAAAAGTTAAGGTAAAAATGATCAAACTGCCGTAGATCAATATGCAAGCAAAGAAGAAACAGCAAAAAAGTTAAAGTGAAAAATGAAAATGCTGCAATAATAATGAAAACAGTGGCAAAAATCAGCAGAATTAACAAAAATTAAGTAAAAGTGATCAGTCAGCCATATTATAAAAAGAAACAAAACGGCTGAAGCAGAAGAACAGGCAGAAAAGATCAGTCAGCCGTATTATAAAAAGAAACAAAACGGCTGAAGCAGAAGAACAGGCAGAAAAGATCAGTCAGCCGTATTATAAAAAGAAACAAAACGGCTGAAGCGGAAGAACAGGCAGAAAAGATCAGTCAGCCGCATATAAAAAGAAACAAAACGGCTGAAGCGGAAGAATAAGCAGCAATAGCTGAAATGATCAAACTGCTGTGTTTAACAAGGAACAACAAAAAAAGTGAATCAGATTAATAGAAAGGAACACATTATGAATATTGATAAAAATGAACTTAGGAAAAAACTGGATCTGGTGATTGACAAGCTGCTGAATCTGGGAGGCCCGGAGAACGAAGAGGAATTAAAGTCAGGGGGAGAAGCGATCGGTTTTTTCAAGCGTGATTTCGGCATTAAGGAGTGGGACTGGCCGCAGGGCGTAGGCATTTACGGGCTGTTGAAAATCATGCAGTACGATAAAAATATAAAATACAAAGAATTTTTACATGGCTGGTTTGTACATAATATAGATCAGGGGCTGCCGTCACGCAATATCAATACGACTACTCCGCTGCTGACACTGGTGGAATTAAACGAATATTACAATGATCCCAAATTTGAACAGCTCTGTCTGGACTGGGCAGACTGGCTGATGACCTGCCTGCCGCGCACAAAGGAGGGGGGATTTCAGCATGTGACCAGCGCCAACGGCGACCGTCAGGGCGTGCGCTTAAATGAAAGCGAGATGTGGATCGATACGCTGTTTATGACCGTGCTGTTTTTGAATAAAATGGGACAGCAATATAAAAAAGACGAGTGGATCAACGAAAGCATACACCAGATGCTGATGCATATCAAATATCTGTACGATAAAAAGACAGGGCTGTTTTATCATGGATGGACATTTAATGGAAACCACAATTTCGGCGGTGTTTTCTGGTGCCGTGGCAACAGCTGGTATACGCTTGGCAGTATGGAATATCTGGAACTGTGCAGGGGTACGTTAAATCCGGGCGTAAAGACAATTATTGTGGACACTTACAAAGCACAGGTGGCAGCATTAAAGGAGCGGCAGGGAAAGAGCGGCTTGTGGCATACGGTATTGACAGATTCCGGCAGCTATGGGGAAGTGTCCGGCACTGCCTCGATTGCGGCAGGCATTTTAAAAGGCATACGCTTCGGCATACTGGATGATTCTTATATGGAATGTGCCGAGAGGGCTGTCAGGGCGATCTTGGACAATATCGATGAGGACGGAACCGTGCTCAATGTATCCGGCGGTACAGGCATGGGCATGGAGGCAGAGCATTATAAAAATATATTAATCGCTCCGATGGCTTATGGACAGGCGTTGACAATACTGGCACTGGCTGAGGCACTGCTGCATTAAAAATGTGGTGTATTTGAGATGAGAAAGGGAAATGCAATGAATATATTGGATCAATTTTCATTAGAGGGAAAAGTAGCGCTCGTTACAGGGGCGGCGTATGGGATAGGCTTTACGATTGCAGAGGCCTATGCAAGGGCAGGGGCAAAGATCGCGTTTAACTGCCGCGGACAGAAGCATATGGACGAGGCATTGGCTGCTTATGCAGAAAGCGGGATTGAAGCAAAGGGTTATCTGTGTGATGTATCGGATGAAGCGCAGGTGCAGGAAATGGTAGGTGCGATCAGGCAAGATCTGGGCAGCATTGATATACTGGTGAATAATGCAGGAATTATCAAACGGATACCGATGATCGAGATGAGTGTGCAGGAATTCCGCCAGGTGGTGGATATTGACCTGAATGCTCCGTTTATCGTATCTAAGGCCGTACTGCCGGATATGATCAAAAAGGGGCACGGAAAGATTATCAATATCTGTTCTTTAATGAGCGAGCTTGGCAGGGAGACGGTATCGGCATATGCAGCGGCAAAAGGCGGGCTGAAAATGCTGACGAAAAATATATGCGCGGAATATGGTTCTTATAATATCCAGTGCAATGGCATCGGGCCGGGCTATATAGCGACGCCGCAGACAGCGCCGCTTCGCGAAATGCAGCCGGACGGCAGCCGGCATCCGTTTGACGCATTTTTAATGGGGCGCACGCCTGCTGCACGCTGGGGCAGGCCGGAAGATCTGGCAGGGCCGGCAGTATTTTTAGCGTCGGAGGCGTCGGATTTTGTCAATGGGCAGATTCTCTATGTGGATGGCGGGATTATGGCTTATTTTGGTAAGCAGCCTTAGAGCGTGTTTGAAAATAGGTATTGTTAGAAAGACTGGTGTAAGATGTCATGCTGATTGGTGTGGATTTTACACTGGTTTTTTTGCTGTGTGTTTAGAAGGAGTATTTTAGAATACTATCTGGATTTGTATATTTTTATCATTTATTAAAAGGTGCGAGTGCGTGGGGATTTAAGGCGCGCTCTGGGCTATGTTGATTAAATTTGGGATGAATTATCCGCATCATCCTGGACGTTAGTAGTCCAAGAAGCTTGAAGTGGGTAGTGCAGTTCGCAGGAATGATTTTTAAGACACACTCTAGCAAAACCATTTGAATTTTGTCAAATTTGTGGTACAATTTAAATAGTTTCATTTCATTTAAGCAGACAAATAAGCAGACAAAATTCTGGATGGAGGAACGCGGATATGGGAAGGTATTTAAACAGCACGGTTCCTTTTGATGCATGGAAACAGATTGTCGGGACGCGGTTTTTTGTAGATAAAACACTGCTGTTGGATGATATTTTAAATGCAGTGGAAATAGATGGACAGAGATTTTTGTGTATTACAAGGCCGCGCCGCTTTGGAAAGAGCGTTATGGCTCATATGGTCGGGGCTTTTCTAGGAAAGACAGCAGACAGCGGCAGCACATTTGATCATCTTGCAGCAGCGAAAAGTGAACGCTGCAAAAAGCTGATCTTGTACTGATGACAGCAGGGGTAGAGGCAGAAATGAAAAACTATGCTGCTGTTTCCATGGAATTAAATACAAAGGATGAAATATATTCGGCGATGGTGATCTACGGCCTGCTGGCCTATAAGGAGGGAGAGGTCTTTATTCCCAACAGGGAATCGATGGGTAAGTTTCAAGAGCTGTTTATGAATAAGGAGTCTATGGGATATGTGGACTTTATTTTTTATCCGCAGCGTAAAACAGCTGATGAGCTGATCGTTGAGCTGAAGGCGGACAGTACGCCTGATGACGCGGTCAGACAGATTGAAGATAAGGATTATGTGTTTAGGTTAAAAGGCAGGCTGGAAGAAAAGCAGAGGCATACAGGGAGAATTCTGGCTGTAGGAATCAGTTATAATAAAAAGACAAAGCGGCATTCTTGTAAAGTAGAAGTGCTGCAGCGGGGAGAGCCGTAGAGATCTGATGGCAGAACCAAGAGGCGGAGTGGCCATTTTATAAAAAACGAAGAAAACAATGATGCAGTAGAAGTTACAAAGGAGGCTGACATGTTGGATTTAATACCTAATACGGAACAAATGACAACCTTGCTTGGAGAATCCTTATATGAGATCTGGAATAAATTATGCGCTCTCATTGATGAGCAATATGATATGGAATGTTTGTGGAATAAGGGCGGCAAAGCATGGACGTATGAATATAAATACCGCAGGGGCGGGAAAACTCTGTGTGCATTGTATGCAAGAGAAAACTGTGTGGGATTTATGGTGATCCTGGGCAGAGATGAACGCGCAAAATTTGAAAATGACAAGGATAATTACACAGAGGAAGTTCAAAGAATTTATGATGAAACTAAGACTTATCACGATGGAAAATGGATGATGTTTGAGCTGACAGATACTTCTTTGTTTGATGATTTTATCAGGCTGTTGAGAATTAAAAGGAAACCTAATAGAAAATAGGCAGGATGGCGGAAAGCAGTGAAAGGAGCATAAAATGAACATTTCTGAAGTAACAGTACGCAGTCGTGCAGCAGGTACGGCAGCAGGGAAAACGTCTTCTAAGAAAGAATGGAAACTGACAGATTCACTCCGGGAAAAGATTATAGAATATGCGAAAAGTGATGCGGCGCAGAATGTATATATGGGAAATAGATTTCTTGCCCTGCGCAAAAGCGAGGTCGCAAAAGTAGCGCCGGACAGGGCGGCGCTGATTGGAAAAATTAATATGGCTATGTGTTCTGGTGATATGTCGTACCAAAAGAGAATCGAGGAGGCAGACCGAAGGTGGCTTCGCATTTTATTTGGCGAGCCGTATGAGGCTGAGCTTCAGTCCGAGGGGACGGGTTCTGCCATCCATGTATATGACGAAAATGGTGATGAAATCCTTACCTATACTGCGGGTGTAGGCTGGCATGAGAAGGAATCGAAAGCGGAAACAAAGGTGCACGGGGCTATAAAATCTGTTTATTATAAAGCATATTGTGAGGCAAGGAAGGAGATTAACGCCGCAGCGGGCCAGCAGGATTATTCCTATAGTCTGTACTCGCGAGAGAGCGTTCGGCAGGCACAGCCTGATGTGGCGGCTGCCGCAATGGAAAGTCAGGGAGGATTTGAGGCAAGGGCATAGCAGTGTCTGGTTGTCTACAGTCTGAAGCCGCCCATCAGGCGGCTTTTGTTTAAAATATCAGTAAACAGTAAAATTTTTCACTGGCATAGACGGGGCCTCGCCAAATGCTATTTTTTATTCGGCCCTTCATGAGCATATACTTTATATAATTTATTATTTGCATAATAAATCCCCTGGCTAATAATGCTGTATCCCGGTCTTTTTATCATATTGATATCTTCATCAGTTATCTTAACTCGCGAAACTTCTTTGAAAATATTTGTATTTTTATCTAATAAACATACTGTATATATTCTTGCTGCTCCCAAGAAAAAGTAGTTACCCGTAATATGAGCTATACAAGAAACCGTATCCAATTCATCTTCACCACTAACTTTTGGATATGTATACTTCCCTATCTGACCAAATGATGAATTATATGCACATAACTACTGCTCACAGTATAACCTTGTAACGTATTATACTGTCATTTTCCATTTTCAGCCATCAGCTTTGTAACATTACATACTGATCCTAATACGTTCACTGTTCCATGTGCCGCCAATATTCCTCTGTCCATTTTTCTCATCCTGTTTTACAAAAAGATTTTTTCTAAGAGTGATTACTAAATGCAGTTTGTATATAAACTATATAAGAAGCAATGTCAACCCACAAATCAATTATTTTTTCATTTTTCAAAAAATTTTCTTATTTTTATCCATTTACACTAAAATTCTGAATTCAGAAAGGTATACTTGTTCAATAAGTTATATTCTGAAAATCCAAAGACCATCCTTGATCTGCAGTCCGGCTTATAATCAAGGATTTTCTATCCAAACCATAGACAATCAAGCAGAGAAGATGCATCTTCCCATGCCCATGTGCCCGGCACCTGTCATCTTCTGCTCTGCGGATAAAAATGCAGCATACGCATTTCTATCTGCAGCGTGTGCATGAATGGCTTGTGGCAGGGCGGAGATTTGATATAATGATAACAGATCACGAAGTAACAATGTTAACCAAATATACCGCAGGGCGGGGCGTGCAGATGGCAGGAATGAGTTTTAAGACACGCTCTAAGGCGGACGAAGGGGCATTCGTATGAAGATACAATATTACAAGGAACCTGCTTTGAAGGAAGATTATGTGGATGTGCATTTTCGGGAAGAAACGGAGAAGATCGGCATTATCCGGGAATTTTTTTCTTCATTTGGAGGCATTATGGGGAAAAAGGAAAATGTTCTTTACAAGCTGCATCCAAACAGCATTTATTATCTGGAAGTGGTGGACAGGAAACTGTTTGCCTATCAGGAAAAAGAAGTATATCAGCTGGAATGCAGCATGCGGCATTTTTTGGATTGCTTTGCGGAAAATGGTTTTGTGCAGATCGGAAAATCTATGATTGTAAATCTGTATAAGGTGGATCAGGTGAAAACGGATCTGAATATGCGGCTGAAGCTGCTTATGGATAATGGTGAGACATTGATTCTCAACAGGACATATAAAAAAACTTTTTTGCGTGCGCTGGCGCATATACAGGAGGTGTAATATGAGGATCGTTGACAGAGATAATTTTTTTGGCTCTGTATGTGAAGTTTTTACAGTGCTGACGCTTGGAAAGATCATATTCGAGGCTGTTGTACAAGATGTTTTTGGAAACTATCAGGAAAATCTGCTGGTAATGTTTTTTTTATCGCTGGCCGCAGTGTTTGTGCTGTCGCAGTATTACCGGTTTCAGAAATATCCGCTGTTAGTCTGTATCGCGGTGCAGTATGCGGTGCTGATCGCATTGGTCATGCTGATCACATGGTCTGCGGGACAGTTTCATCCGCTGCATGAAGATGCCTTTAGGGATATATTCTGGTCTTTTACAGTGCCATATGCGATAGGCGTAGTTATCTATTATATTTTGGTATTCCATGAAATCAAACGTGCGAATCAAAATCTAAAAAAGATCAAGGAGGCGGTCGGATCTGATAAAAACAAGACAGGTTAACTTAGTGTGACGCACATTTGGCAGAAAGCATTTTTCAAACACGCTCTAGCAATTTATGCAGTGGTCAATCGTGAAGTAATTAAGAATTAGGAGGAGTATTAATGAATAAAAAGAAGTGGATCAATATGATAGCGGGCTATTCAGTGATCTATACAATCATAACATTGCTGAACAGCATTTTGTACCTTGCCAATGGCATTTATGAAGACCCAAGCGGCAATTGGCATGAATTAGACAGGGCTATGATTACTTTAATCGGGGTAGCGGCATTTGTGTTATGTACCAGTTCATCCATCAAGCCTTTGATTTTAAGATATGTGACGGCTTATGTACCGTCCCAGCTGTTAGCATTTGTATATGTATGGCTTAGCGGATTTAAGGAGGAATTAGCTGAGTCGGCATACAGGGATATTTGGATTAACTTTACTGGTTTTTTTATACTGCTGAGCATAATTCATACTGTGGCAAGCATGTATAAAGAGAAAAATAAAGAGAAAAAGAACAAAGCATGTTAAAAGGGGTCAGGCATTTGGCGATATGGTATCGTCAGATGCCTGTTTTGGTATAGAACAAAACTGCGGTGCAGTCCATACGAAAAAATTAGATTAGTGTTTTTCTGCGTTTTCTGCAAAAGAAGTGTTGACAAGCTGATCGTAAGATGGGCGCTGGTCGATTACGTCAGCATCTTCCAGAATATCCAGCAGCAGGCTGAAGCTTTCTTTGGAAAATACGAGATCTTCTTTCCAGGTGTCCTGTGCATGGTAGCGTTCGACGATAGTAGTAAGAGTACTCAGCTTCGTTTCGGAAAACTGCGGCTTGATTGCTTCTGCGATTTCTTCGGAGGTGTGGGAGGATACGTATTCCATGCCTTTCTGCAGTGCGTTGGTAAAAGACTGGATCACGTCTTTATGTTCGTCAATGTAGCTTTTCTTTGCGCTGAAAGCGGTGTATGGCACATAGCCGGATTCTACGCCGACAGAGCTTACGACATAGCCTGCGCCTTCTTCTTCCAGTGCAGTGGCAGAAGGCTCGAATTCTACTGTGTAATCGCCTTTTCCGCCGGAAAAGGCAGCTGCGGTGGAGCCGAAGTCTATGCTCTGGTCAATGCGGACTTTGGATAGGTCGATATCGTTTTTCTTTAAGACGTATTCAAATACCATTTCCGGCATACCGCCCGCCCGGCCCCAGCATGATGAACATATTTTCCACATCGTGCAGTTTTTGTCGAGAGGCAGCGATTTTGTATGGATAGTGGTAAATTCCGGTTTTTTCAACCAGACCTAATTCCAGCAGGCGCTCCATGTATGGGATGAATTTTTTCCTGTGCATTGGGTAGCCCATAGCTTTCAGGCTTTCTGTCAAGAATTTTACAGAGGTAAAATCTGTTTCATCCTCTTCAAGAAGACGGATAGTCTCAATCATTATGGTCAGTTTCTCATGTTCTTTGTCAGCTTTCAAGTCATAAGCCGCCAGGCTGCCGAGGCCGTGCTTTAGATAGATGTCAGCATTTCCATCTTTATCTACTATGATTTTTTCTGCCAGTATCTCAATGTCTGTACGGGTCAGTTTTTTTTGATCCAGTACTTTATTTAAAAGATCCAGTGCGTTTTCACATGCTAAGGATGAATGTGCTGAAGATGAAGAATGGCATTGATTTTCTGATGTGGTTTGGATCTGAGTTTCCTCTGTCAGATTCTGCAGTGCTTTTTGTGTGGCAGAGATACGCTCCATTTTTTCAGCCTGCAGGGAGGCGTATGTTTCATGGATCAGCTCGGCCGCCTCAGGATTCGCCGTGAGTTCTTTTACCTTTTGCGTTATCAGTGTTTTCAGTTCTTTTTTGTTTCTTTCCAGTTCGTTCTCCAGTCTCTGGCGGCTGTTGTCTGCGGAGTAAGTGGGAGACTTTAAGGCTGACAAGTCAAACTTTTGTATGATGTCTGCCAGAGAGTCACGGCAGAGAGTGAGGTATTTGATGAAAGCGTCCATCAGGGTTTCTTCTGTCACCAGATGGGCGTGCTGGCAAAACTGTTTTCCCTTTTTGTTATAAGTGCTGCACAGATAATATCTGCTGCGGTTTTGGCGGTTAACTGCGGTCAGCTTCATTCCACAATCCTTGCAGTACAGACACCCGGAAAAGAGATTGACATGTTTTCTCTGGCCCCGGTACCGGCTGTGAT
>CAJUHV010000101.1 GCA_910586445.1 uncultured Eubacterium sp. | reverse complement strand
AACATCATATCCGATTATCACCGTATTGAGCATAAGCCAGATTAATACTTATGCCTAAAAGGATATTGAGATAAAATGTAGGGGAGTGGGTGGGGATATAAAGAAAGCCCCAAAAGAGGAAAATTTTTTGGAAAGAGCAAATTAAGATTTCTCTTTATTGTCCCAAATGCATGCAGGAAAGTCTGATCAATGCAAAGAGTCTACAGGTGTTTGTCATTAAAGAATATGAAACAAACATCTAACATAGTGGAGAAAATTTACAGGGAGAAATGGAGTTATGATGACAAAGTTTAGAGGATTGAAGAAATTCATGCTGCCTGTTATGATGTGGCTGATTTTTGAAATTATAGCCATTACACTTTGGCTTACAATGCAGAATATATTCTATCTATTTAATTTTAGCTATATTGGAACATCAATTGCTATAGGATTTTTGCTGTTTCAGCTTCAATATAAGTATGCGCGCAGAATAGCGCAATTTTTGGTTGGAGCTTATATGTTTGTTTATCTTGGATTGATGTGTAATGAAAATATGCAGATTGAAGGGTTTTGGTACTATTTGTTTACTGGTGTTTTTGAGGCAGCAACGATTCATTATGCAGTTGCAAAGATATTTGGTCCTTTCATTTTCGGACGTGGATGGTGCGGGTTTGCCTGTTGGACAGCAATGATTCTTGATTTGCTCCCATATAAGATACCGCAGCAGCCACGGAAAAAATGGGGGTGGATAAGGTATCTTACTTTTGTACTATCTTTTATTTTTGTTAGCGGATTATTCCTTGCACAAGTAAAGAATATGGAACAAATTATGTTCTGGTTGTTTTTGATTGGCAACAGTTTATATTACATAGTTGGAATTTTTTTGGCTTTTGCGTTAAAGGATAATCGTGCTTTCTGTAAATATATATGTCCAATTACAGTATTTTTGAAACCTGCATCCTATTTTTCATTGCTGCGTATTAAATGTGACAAAAGCAAATGTGTTTCTTGTGGAAAATGTAAAAAGGTTTGTCCTATGAATGTTGATGTAACTGATAACTCAAGAAAACGCAAAAACGGGACAGAATGTATTTTATGTCTTGAATGTAAAAACATTTGTCCTAAAAACGCGCTATAATTTCTGAGATAGCGAATAAAACAACATATTGTTAAAGAGCCGGACGCATAGACGCAGAGCCAACAAATTTGTGGAATTTCACAATTTGTTGGCTCTTTTGTATCAAAAAGCGGATAAAGAACAACTGCAAGATTTCGTTTGAAAAAGCAGAAAGAATGAATTCTTTACTTGAAATTGGAATGCGCTTTGTGATGCCGACTTGCGCAGATGGACTTGTGTATGAAGGGGTGTCTATATGGATACAAAATGGGTCAGCATCTATCGGACAAGTGAGCTTGATAACAGTAGATATGTAGTTGTATATAGGAACTGTTAAAGTGCCTCAGCCGCGCACACAGGCAATGACAGCGCGTACGCGGGTTCCGTCATTGGACTGGATGCGGTACGCCCCCGCGGCCTCGGGCACAATACAGGTTTCCGCGTAATGAAGTTCCATGGAGTCAAAAAGTCCGTCCTCACTGACGAGCAGGGCACATGCTCCCTCCACCAGATTGAGCATGTGGACGCTGCCGTTTCTACGGATTGGCAGTTCTGTCGATGTGCTGACGCGGTAGGTGTCCAGAAATTCCCGTTCATGCAGCCCGGTGCGTTCCACGGTTCCATTTTCAGCCTGGTGTATGAGGGTGACGGCGTTGACCAGATTTTGCCGTACCCATTCTGTGTCGCGGTGCCACTGGATGTTTGCCGCGCCGTGGTCTATGTGGATCGGCCGCGGCCTGCCGTCCAGATCGAGCCGTCCCCGGTCCCACAGCTTGAATGTAAAGATGTAGGGTGTGGCGCTTATTTCCAGCACCATGGTGTCTGCGCCGAAGCAGTGGACGGTTCCTGCCGGTATCAGTACATGGTCGTGTTTTTTTACAGGGATACGGTTGACATATCTTTCGGCAGGAAAAGGTCTGCCTCCTGCCTGCGCTTCTTTTAGGGCACATATCATCTCATCGGGGTCGGTGCCTGTCCGGATGCCCAGATAGACGCAGGGGTCATCGCCCTGCACGTCCAGCAGGTAATAACTCTCATCCTGTGTGTAGTGCATGTGGAAATTCTGCTGGATAGGATGGTACATTATATAATCTTGAATATGCAAAGCCTGTTACTATTGAGAATGATTGTTGGTTAGCTGCTAATGTTGTTGTCTGCGGGGGAGTAACAATCGGAGAAGGAAGCGTTATTGGAGCAGGAAGTGTCGTAACAAAAAATATTCCGCCACACAGTCTTGCAGTAGGTAATCCATGTAGAGTAATTCGGGAGATTACGGAAAAAGACAGAATGGAATAATCTTTTTTCATAGAAAATACTTTTTCTATTAAAACTGAATCAAAGTTACTTAAAATGCCGCTGCATAGACAAAAACCAAGCAACGGCATTTTCTTATCTCTGCTTCATCCTGCTCAATGGTGAAGCCTTATATGCGGGGGCACGTTTATTCTGACGGTACATCTGATATGCATGCATCGGAAACAGTACCATTATTTTTCAACGGCAGATAAGAAATCAGAAAGATATATCGGTATTTTGCGTCTTTATAATGATTCTCCACTTTTGACTTGTCTTTTGATATAATCAAAACATACAAGGCCAGAGCGTGTTTGAAAAATCATTCCCGCGATCTGCACTCCCCACTTCAAGCTTCCTGGACTGCTAATGTCCAAGATGATGCGGATCATTCATCCCAAATTTAATCAACATAGCCCGCTATGCCTCCTAAATTTGGGATAAATTCTCCGCTAAGTGTGAAGCACAGCTCACAGAAAGCATTTTTCATACACGCTCTAGGAGGAAAATAAAGATGTTATGACTGAAAGAAGTTTTTTAGTTATGGGTAGATGCATTCAACAGGCATGATGTGGAAACAATTACAGTATTCTAACATGAAAATGCGATGAATCACCAAGCAGCGAATGAGCCGGCAGCAGGCATTGAAGCAATCCGTGCCATGTTCACATCTGAATTTTTAACAGCGGATATGACAGCCATCGTAGAAAATGTTTTTGAGGATGGATAATGGACAATCCTTGAATGTCGTGATACACTGGGTTTACATGGCACAGATAAAGAAAGCGGCTTTAACGGCAGTTATTAGTAAAGGAGGCAGTTATGCGATATAACAAAACAATAGTATTAAGTAATGGCATGGAGTGTTGTTTGAGGAACGGGACAGAGAGTGATGGTCAGCTTGTATTGGATCATTTCAATCTGACACATAGTGAAACAGATTATCTGCTTACATATCCAGACGAAAACAGTTTTAATGCTGCGCAGGAAAGCAGGTACCTAAAAGAAAAAGCAGAGAGTGAACGGGAGATTGAGCTGCTTGCCATAGCTGACGGTGTAATTGTAGGAACGGCAGGAATTGAGGCAGTCGGCACGAAATATAAGGTAAGGCATCGAGCCGAATTTGGCATCAGTGTTGTGAAAAAGTATTGGGGACTTGGAATTGGCAGGGTTCTGCTGACCTCATGTATTGAATGTGCTAAGACAGCGGGATACAGCCAGCTTGAACTTGAAGTGGCTGCTGAAAATGAAAGGGCAGTTTCTATGTATGAAAGGGCTGGATTTGTCGAGTGCGGAAGAAATCCCAAAGGATTTTGCTCCCGCATAGCGGGATTTCAGGAAATCATTTCTATGAGATTGGAATTATGATCATCGATAGATGTATTCCGGTTTCAATATTGCTGTTACCGTTTGCCGGAGCGTGGCGCTTCTGATCATTGAGGCTGACTGCCTGCAGTTGGTCGTGTGCACTTTTGATGTAAGGGTCTTTTTTTCTATTTGCATAATTCAAAATAATTACAAGTAAAAGACAGTATCAAAATTTTCTTCTCAGTTCAGCTGCTTTTCCAATAATAGCTGCTGGTTTTTCTGAAAATTCTTTATTTGTAAATTCCATAGGTTCATACGAAGGCTTGTTTGAAATCTGCTCAATACAGCCAGAATATTTCCGAAGACTTTTGCAGACAGCATCCGCGTCAGTGACAGCAGCGATAACGATTTCGCCGTTTTCTGCATCTGGCTGTTTTCTTACAATAACTATATCGTCGCAGCAGATGGCAGGTGTCATCTTTGTCAGGAAAATGACAGGCTTATAAAAAGATGTGTTTTGGTTGACTTTATTACATGTAAAAGCTACAATGTGGTTAGATGATTATCGCCGTTGACGCGAGAATGTATCGTCATGAATCCAAGGGGGGAATATGAAAATAAAATCAAAGAGAAAAATTCTCATGATTGCATTATCAGTCATGGCTGTACTGATTACTGTCGGAGACTGGGTATTGTCTGTGGAGATATACAATGAGAATTTTAACCAGCGTTTTGAAAGTTATGAGCCGCTTATGCGGTATGTGGATGATTTTGACGGACTGCAGCGATCAAAATATGAGTTTGTTTCCGGTCAGGGACAGAAATTGACAGGATATATGTATACTGCTGCGGAAAATCCACAGGGAATTATTGTAATGGCGCACGGATTTGGCAGCGGACACAACTCTTATATGGACTGTGCGAATTATTTTGCACATCATGGCTACTGCGTTTTTGCTTATGACGCCACGGGAAATGATGAGAGCGAAGGTGATGGAGTCGGAGGAATTCCACAGGGAGTCATAGATCTTGACCATGCAATCACATTTGTGGAAGAAAGCGGGAAATTTCCAGACCTGCCAATCGCCTTATTTGGGCATAGCTGGGGCGGCTATAGTGTCTGCAGTGTACTGACATATCATCCTGAGGTAAAGGCTGTCATATCGTGTTCGGGTTTTAATTGTTCATCAGATTTATTTGAATCGGAAGGGAAAAAACAGGCCGGAGCCGGCATTTATTTGATGCTGCCGTTTGTGAAGCTGCATGAGAGGATAAAATACGGCGGGTATGCCGTAAATACTGCAATGGACGGTTTTTCAAAGAGCCGCGCCGCCGTTATGATTCTGCATAGCCTCGATGATGAGGTTGTTCCTGTCGAATATGGCTACAACACTTATTATGAAACGTATAAAGATGATTCACGATTTAGATTTGTTCACTTTGAGAATAAGGGACATAACTATTTAAATGATGAAACCTATACGGATGAGCTTGATGCAGAACTAGATCAATGGCTTGAAACGCTTGATTATGATTATAATGCCTCCGAAAACAAGGAACGGTTTATGGAGGATAAGGCTGGTTACATACACAAAAACCTTGACAGGGAGGCATGGAGTAATTCATTGGATTTGGAGCTGTTTGAGGATTTTGTTCGTTTTTATGATGAAAATATAACAAATTAGAATCTCAATAAAATCTAACCTGCCGATTGACATATTTTTAGATTTTAATGCTGTCATAGCAGATTTGGAAAGCATGGCGGATTTGCATCAGTAGTTTAGGCGGATAAGAGGTGTACCATTATGATTGGCTTTTAGCAGAACAAGGACAGAAAGGTTGGGTGCAATTATGGATGCGAAAAGAAAAACAAAAGCAGCTCATATTATGACGGGCATATTGACATTTGGAATCATTTTCACTGCATCGTCGGTCGGGAGTCTGCCGGCTGCTAATTGTGAAGCATATTATGCCCGGGAGTCTGAAAAAAAGGAACGCGAAAATGAACAGGCTCAAAATTATGACGATGGGCAGAAAGAAAAAGTGCATTTGGAAAAGTATGCAGCGTGCGGTATAAAAAAGAAGGAGGGGGCTTATTATTATAAAGGCGAGCGGGTAAAAGTGATCAAAGACCAAAGACCTGACAGTGCTGTTTATAGATTTGATCCAGAACGAAAAGGAGCGGTCAGCATTAAGGTAATCCGGGATAAAAAAGGCAGGATTAAGAGGGTTGTATATTTGACAGAAAAAGAAGCAGCGAGGCTGATAAAGAGGGCCGGACTAAAGGAGACAGACGCTTGATCCATGATGCATGACAATAGGGGTTCTTGGCGGCTGATATTATTCACAACAAAAAAAGGTATATTCACGTTTTTTTCTGGCAGAATTATAGCAGAAATCCGATATATTAAACTAGAGCGTGTTTGAAAATTCATTCTCGCCATCTGCACGTCCCACTTTGCGGTATATTTGTCCCTCATTCGGTCAACGTAGCCCGCTGCGCCTCCCTCATTTGGGTCAAATCTCCCACATCATCTTGGACATTAGTAGTCCAAGAAGCTTGAAGTGTGACGCATATCATGCCCTGTGGGTACATTTGTACAGAAAGCAATTTTCAAACACGCTCTAGTATATTTTCAGGAGGGAAAAATATGCGCATCGGCGTATGTGACGACCAGAAAGAAATACGGGAAATGATACTTGATAAAGTCAGGAAATTTTATCCGATGGAAGAACTGATCTCTTATCAGTCAGGATGTGAGGTATTAAATGCACTGATTCTTCCAGATCTTTTGTTCCTTGACATACAGATGCCGGGGATGGATGGAATGGAGACGGCCAGAGAGCTTCGCAGATTGAACCGGCAGATGATCATTATTTTTGTGACTGTGACGAAAGATTATGTATTCCAGTCATTTGATGTAGGGGCATTCCATTATCTTTTAAAGCCGTTTGACGACGATAAATTCAAAGAGGTTTTACAAAGTGCAGTCAGCCGGTTTAAGGAAAGATCTGTTGAGTATCCGGCTGCTAAAAAGAACGTGCCTAGCCTGATGGTTACGGCAAATGGGGAGCATATTACAGTTCCGTTTGCAGATATTGTGTATGCAGAAGTGTTTAACCGGAAAATTATTATCCATACAATGGAAACGGATATCGAATATTATGGAAAAATGAAAGATTTAGAAAAAAAGGCAGGGGGAGATTTCTACCGCCCGCACCGGGGATATCTTATTAACTTTAATTTTATACAAAAATACGATGCCGCTACCATTTATCTAAAAAAAGGAAAAGCATTTATGGCAAAACAAAACTATCAGGATTTTGTAAAATGCTATTTAAGGTTTAACCAGAGAAGAGGCAGTAATGCTTCAAATTGTAATACTATATGAGGAGGAATAAAACCGGAGATTGTAAAATTAAAGCGGGTAATTATTTTCCCGTTCCGCTGCCCGCAGGGCCTTTAATTTATAAGCTGCAGATCCTTCCACAACAAGAGGCTCCAGCTTATATAATTCTTCGGCTTCTTCATAGCTTTTGGCTTTTAAGATATACATGCCGGCAGGCTCCAGACAGATGTTATCATCCAGTAAATCTGCCAGAGCGTGTTTGAAAGCTTTATCCCACCTATATCTGGAATCAATCATAACAGATTTTTTTGTATATGCAATCTTTGCTGCGGCAGCCCCATCTACGCTCCCCGCTTTGCGGATAATTCAACCCAAATTTAATCAATATAGCCCGCTATGCTTCATAAATTTGAGATAAGTTCTCCACTAAGTGTGAAGCACAGCTCACAGAAAGCATTTTTAAGACACGCTCCAACCTGCTTGTCCAAAAAGGATATGAAAGCAGCATTATTGCATTTGACGACATAGTATTTTGTGAGATTATTGACAGGAAAGTATGTGTGTATCTGTCAACGTCGGAGGTCGTTGACTTCTATGAGCGGATTGAAATATTTAAATATTTAAAAAGCTATAAAAACGGCACGGCATATATGGAAAACGGCAGGCAGATTCCAGTTTCCCGGCTGCGCAGAAGGGATTTTTCCAATGTGATATTACAATATATGAAAAACTCAAAATAGACCAGACATTTTACGGCATAAAAAAAACATCTCACGGCAAATGGGTTTAGGTACATTCTCAGACAGTCGAAAAAGAACTTGATACCAAAACAATACAAAGACAAAACAGTCAAAAAAGCTTGAGGAGGCAGAACTATGTCAATGAATGTGAATGGAATGTATCGTTATGCAAACTCGGATGACCTAAAAACGGCAGGAAGACCGTTCGATGAAGCCGAAAAAGTAAAAGAGGTGAAAAAGGAATCAGATAACGCAAAAACATCGAACCGGACACTGGACAGGCAGGACGAATATGTAAAAAGCGGGGAGGAAGGTAAGAAGCCAAACGGTCTTTACCGGTTAGGAACGGATGAAAATGGCAGACGGAAAATTGTATATGACGACCCTAAAAAATCTGCCGGTGCAGATAAAGCGGATGATAAGGGACAGCCGAAAGTAAATTCGGATCGTCCAGAAAATTCGGAAGAAAAATGCATGGGGAATACCGATCGGGTAGAACGGGAGATCAGGAAATTAAAAGAAAAGAAAGAGCAGCTGGAGCAGCAGATTCAGTCAGCCCAGTCAGATGAAGAAAAAGTCAGGGAGCTTGAGAAAAAACTGGCACAGGTTGAAAATGAACTGAGGCAGAAAGACAATGATACGTATAGGAGGCAGAATGCTTCTTTTACAGATGTAGAAATCTAAAGATATATCTGCGATATGAAAATTTCTATGATGTGAAAAAATTTATAATGTGAGTAATTTTATGAAGAATTTTATGATGTGAAGAATTTTATGATGTGAAAATATTTTTGATTAAGAAAATATGTTTGTTAAGAAAATTCATTTGCTAAAAAACCTTTTTCATAAAATCTTGTATGACGAAAGTGGGCCTGCTAAAAAATCAGGCCCATTTTTTATGCTGCCAAATAATAAGGGAATTAAAAATTTCGTACAGGCATAGAAGCTTTCCGTATGGCGATTATGTGGATTTTATTGTGCCATAACCAATAGGATATGTTATACTATATGCAGGTTTGTTTCAGCACGAGACGGAAAACAGCCGCTATATGGGCAGGAAGGAGGAAATAATCTATGGATATCATGTTAGAAAAAGTACAAGCAGATAAAAAAGATATTTTATTCAGGCTGCTGCAGTACTCTTTATATGAAGAAAGCAGCAATGATCAAAATGACATAGGAGAGGATGCACTGTTTAAGTATCCGTGGTTTGAACATTATTTTGTGGAGGAAGACCGCGAAGCGTATTTTATCAGGGACAGGAAAGCAGAAAACCTGCTTGGATTTGTGATGGTCAACGCTTATCTGCAGAAAAATGCAGATGGCCGCAGCATAGCTGAATTTATGGTGCTTCCGAGATTTCGCAGAAATAAAATCGGAAAAGAAGCTGCTGTCATGTGTTTTAAGAAGCATAGGGGAAACTGGGAAGTGTCTCCTGCATATGGGAGCAGTCAGGCGTATTTATTTTGGAAAAACGTAATTGATGAGTATACAGGCGGAAATTATCATTATGAGGATGGTATTTTTCTATTTTCTAATATCGGCAGGGCTTTACATATATGAATACAGTAATAAGATCTAAAACAGGCAAAATCCTTGAAACGAAACGGCTGTATCTGCGTGAAATGAATCAGGCTGATTTCGATTCTTTATGCAGAATACTAAAAGATGAAGAGGTCATGTATGCGTACGAAGGCGCATTCACGGATCAGGAAGTACGAGAATGGCTTGACAGACAGATTTCCAGGTACCAGAAATGGGGATTCGGCTTATGGGCGGTGATTTTAAAAGAAACAGACAGGATGATCGGCCAGTGCGGGCTGACCATGCAGCCGTGGAAAGGTCAGGAGGTGCTGGAAATCGGTTATCTTTTCGAACGGGCACACTGGCATAAGGGATATGCGATAGAGGCTGCCCGGGCATGCAGAACACATGCTTTTGACATATTAAAAGCGGATGAGGTATGTTCGATTATCAGGGATACCAATACTGCTTCGCAGAAGGTAGCTGTCAGAAACGGTATGCATATAGTGGATCGCAGCACAAAGCATTATAAAGGCGTCGATATGCCGCATGACCGGTATGTGGCGTATCGATGCTAGAGCGTGTTTGAAGGGTGGTGGGGGTGCGGACATTTTCCTGCACGAGGCTGTAAATTTTTCTGTGTCTATGGAGGAAGAATCCTTCCGATAAGATTCA
>CAJUHV010000100.1 GCA_910586445.1 uncultured Eubacterium sp. | reverse complement strand
ATAAGAAAATAATAATTGTAAAAAAAGATGGAAAGGAAGAATTTTATGGAAAGTTAAAAACATAGCAGAGACTCTTTTTCTGCCATACCACGTATTTGTCATCCTAATAATCAGATGCTGTCCGCTCCTTCAATGCAGTACATACTGCAGCATTAATAAACGGACTATTAAGAATATTATATCCATCAGCTTCGCCATATCCTGCCCATACACATGGAGAGACAAAATTCGTATAGTGCTCAGCAGTTCTTTTAAAAATATAATTCTCGTATTGATCTCCTGACTTATATCTCCAATTTCTCGCTTTTGATGTATCATAAGAAACATTGATCTTAGCCGGTGCACAAAGAGCTTCATTCTCTGCCGCTATCTCTGTTTCTATCGCTTTACTATCAACGACTGTCTCCGTCATATCTTTCGCATTTTGCTGTATCTTGTCAAAATATTCATCTGCTCTCTGATAAATGTCTTTTGAATTTTGTGCTGATATACAGATGCTGTCTTTTGCCATCTGCACTTCATCATTTTCAATGTCATCCAAGTCCAATACTTTATAACCCTCATTTGATTTTGCCAGAGTCACTTGATAAAGCGATCCTGTCCTGCATGTATCCTCCTGACTGCCGCTGCCCCATGAATACTCATACTTTACATATGCTGCTGCTTCCAAGGAATCATCTTTTTCCAAAAGCTCCTCTAGTACGACTTCCTCCAGACTGACCGCCTGAATTCCATCCAATAATATTTTATTGCCTTCTCTTTTAGCAACGAGGTATTTTGCTGCAATGTATCCATTTATTGTCGCAAAATCATCATTTGAATAATCTCTGCTGCTATCTGCCAGTATCGTATCTAAAAAATCTTCAAAAAAATCTTCTAATACATTCTGCACAGCCTCCTCTGAATGCAGCTTAGGCACTTCCGACGCATGAACATTCAGCAGATTCAAATTTGCTTCAACTGCGAAAAAAAACACTGCTGATAAAATCCCCATTACAGTGCCCTGCTTTATAATAATTCTTTTCTTCATAGCATCGCTCCTTTACATTCAATTTATATACTATAATGATACTGATACAGTGACAATAACTTTTAACTCCTACATATTTATCTCACGCTCTTAAAATAAACCTTCTTCTAAAACTGAATTTATAATCGTATATTATCATTCTTTAATTATAATTACTATTGTTTTTTTCATTATATGCCTGCATTTATTTTTTGTCAAGAAAATTATACAAGATTTTGACTGTTTTTAACCTAAAATTTTCCACGTTTTAAGCGATTTGTGTGCAGAAATTATGCAGTATGGCCCTCGTTCATATTTCCTGTACGACATACACATATTTTTCGAGTGCAGCGCTTTGAGACACAGCGGTTATTTGATATTCCGGTAAGCGTTTTCCTGGCTCTAGAGCGTGCCTTAAAAATCATTCCTGCGATCTGCACTCCCCACTTTGCGGATAATTCATCCCAAATTTAATCAACATAGCCCGCTATGCCTCATAAATTTGGGATAAATTCTCCACTAAGTGTGAAGCACAGCTCACAGAAAGCATTTTTAAGACACGCTCTAGCACGATGGTAAAGTTCCTTGAAGTCATAAGTCATCCATGTGTTTTTCAGAAAGGTCAAAATAGAATAAAAATTTCTGAGTTTTATTTTCAATCTTTACATTGTAAAGTTTAAATGCAATAATCTTATCGGTGATAAAATTGGAGGCGTTATTTTATGAAAGAAAAACCATATCATCATGGTGATCTGCGTCGCGCTTTAATTGAAACAGGGATAGATTTTATTAAACAGAAAGGGGAAGAAGCATTATCTTTACGCAAAATAAATGTCTATATTATTTCTGATACCGGGACAATACGACATTGTGCCGGTTGCTTTGGATGATGGATAAAAGCTCCCGGTAAATGCGTGCTGAAAGATGGATATGACAATCTGGGAGAATTACTTTCAAAGAGCGAAAAATTGACTATTATCAGCAGATGTTTTTACGGCTGCTACAGCCCGTTTGTGAAAAATGTTTTAGACTGAAGCATTTCTTACATTTCTGTGAGAACTGCGTAAGAAAACCCGGGCTTTGTGTTTTAGGACTTATAAGCCCAACCGCAGGCAGCTTGCCAAAGTAAAGACGGAGAAGTGGAAACTGTTTGAGCAGTGCTGCAGCTGGGAACTGATCCTCTATGACGCGGCGGCCCGGTGTCTGAAGGAACTGAAATACAGCGGCGAAGAAATCCACCCCAAGGCATGGCAGCGTGAGATAGACCTGCTTCTAGGTGGTCAATCTCACGCTGCCATGCAGATGGGACTGAAAGCCATTGAACGGCTCCGCACAGCTTTCATGTGGGTTCTTTCATATATTCGCTCGAATTCATCTGGTGACATATATTATGAGATTAATGCTGTTTTGGCAGGGTCTATGGCTTTAGAAAAAGAATTTGATAAACTGGCAGGGGATGAGAGCGGGGCTGAAAAAGATGGAAGGCTGAATTTCTTTGGCTTTTATCTTCAGTCCGCAAGTATATCATCGACTACAAACTTAATATCTTTTATTTCTTCTTCCATTCCCAGGTATTCCGTCTCTTGTTCTGGATTTTCAGGATTCCACTGCACATCGCCTGGATAGCAGAGGATATAAGTTTTATCACTGGTAGAAAACAGATAACGGTACCGGACAAAATCATATCCTTTTTCTACGAATTGTTCAGGCGTCATTGATTCCCCATAGCAGGCAATATAAAACAAGACACCGCCATCAAATGCATCTATTCCTGCACTGACATTTTCTCTAATCTGCGTGTGATAAACAATGTAATTCTGGCCATCTTTTTCTATGGCATATTTCCCTTTCCATTCGTCTGGAAAAATCAATGTTAGATTGATTTCTTTAAGCACTGCGGTTTCCTGTTCTACAGGTACTTCAACCACTGTTTCACGGGCAAAGGCAAGCGCACCTGCACTAAAGCTGCAGGCCATAAGCGCAAAAGCTGAGGCTGCAGCAATGAAGCGTCTTATTGTTTGACGATGGTGCAGCTGACGGTAATTTGGGATTTTTTCTGCCTGTTCAATAAGCCGGTCATCAATGTTCCCAATATGTTCGGAAAGCTGTTTTTTATTCATACTTTGATACCCTCACTTTCTAAATAGTTTTTCAACTTACGTCGCATTTCGTATAGCATGGATTTTACCTTGCTTTGGCTGAAACCTGTACATTTGCAGATCGTTTCGATTGAATCAAAATACCAGTACCGCCGTATAAACACATTTCGTTTTTCTTCATTTAACTGCCAAAGGAATTTATTAAGCGTATTTTCTATATTCTTTTTTTCGATTTCGGACTCTATGCTGTCAGTTCCAGATACGCAGTCACCTAATTCCTCTAATGATGTGACTATAGCCGGATTTCTTTTAGCAGCAGAAATATATTCATATTTCTTCAAAGCCAGATTTCTGACAATTCTGCCCAGAAATACAGAAAATCTATTTGGATGGTTATCTGGAACTGCGTTCCAGACTGCAAGGTAGCTATCATTGATACACTCTTCCCTGTCTTGGTAGTTTGAGAGAATGTTGCTTGCAATATGATTACAAAGTCTGCCATATTTTGAAGATGTTTCTGCAATTGCGCGTTCATCTCGTGCCCAATAAAGACTTATAATTGTCTCGTCATCCATAGTATGATTTTACCTCCTGTCATTTTGTAAATAAACAGCTTCTGCTATATAAGTACGGATTTTGCTGCCTGGGTTGTAAAATAATATAATTTTTTATTTTGCCATGAAACTAATAGAGCCGGGCATTGCCGTAAAGTCAGAAGTTTTGATTTACGTGAAAAAATGAGCAGATTATGTGAAAAACAGGCAGTTATGCTGTTGGTCTTATCTGATATAATAATCTGGAAACAATAGAAAGCACGCTGCGCGAACTTTCTATTGTCATGAATTAGAGTGTGTTTGAAAAATGCTTTTTCAAACACACTCTAGAGCGTGTCTTAAAAATGCTTTCTGTGAGCTGTGCTTCACACTTAGTGGAGAATTTATCCCAAATTTATGAGGCATAGCGGGCTATGTTGATTAAATTTGGGATAGATTCTCCGCTAAGTGGGGAGTGCAGATCGCGGGAATGATTTTTAAGACATGCTCTAGTACAGTTATGTATACTATTGATGCTGGGTAGCTATAAAATAATTGATGGAAAAGGAGGCAGCTTGGGACCAAAATGCGTACACTTAAAAATATAATCAGCCGTTATATGCAGATTGTCACACTTTTGCTGACAGTTCTTTTTTTGGTGGTTATCTTTTACATTCAAGTGGTTAACGAACGGCGGCAGGCTTACATAAGCGCCATAGAGACTTTTTTCCAGATCGAACAGGTTCTGGGAGAAAATAAGGAGGAGCTGGCTGACTTAAAACAGGTTTATCAGAAAACCTGCCTGCACAATGCAGAGGCCATCGCTTATATTATTGAAGAGAGCCCTGCTGTTTTAGACAGTGTGGAGGAACTAAAGAAAATCGCTGCAATGATAGAAGTTGATGAGATTCATATTTTAGACACGGCAGGGCGTATTTTTTCGGGGACCCACCCGTCATACTATGACTATAATCTTGACTCGGGTGAACAAATGAGTTTTTTTAAGCCCATGCTCGAGGACAAATCTCTCAGCCTTGTACAGGATATCATGCCTAATACGGCAGAAAAGAAAATGATGCAGTATAGTGCCCTGTGGAGCCGTGATGGAGAATTTATTGTACAGGTCGGCATGGAGCCGGTAAATGTTCTAAAGGTTACGGAAAAAAATGAGCTGTCTTATATTTTTTCCCTGCTGCGCGTCAATTCCGAAGCCAATTATTATGCTATCAGCAAGGAAACTGGAAATATTGTCGGCTCTACCGATTTATCCTGTGTAGAAAAAAACAGTTCGGAAATAGGGCTGGACCTCAAAACGATCAAGGCTGACAATAATGGTTTTTACGCGGATGTAAACGATGTAAAAACTTACTGTGTGTTTATGGAGTCCGGAGAAAACTATATCGGACGCGTGATTTCCTGCCGGGATATGCATAGGCGGGTTCCGTCTACAATGGCATGGATTGTGTTCTGCCTGATTGCTGTTGCAGTGATTTTGTATTATGTTGTCACCTGCTACATGAATAAGTATGTGGTTGGAGGAATTCAGAGCATCAATGAAAAACTCAGCATTATCTCTCAGGGAAACCTGGACGAGATCGTTGATATCCAAAGCTGCGTAGAGCTTGCGGAGCTGAGCCGTTATATCAACCAGATGAAAAACAGCATTATGGATAACCGCCGCAAGATTACTTATATTATAGGCAAAACCAAAATGCCTGTCGGTGTGTACGAGTACAATCATTATATGAAACGAGTGAGCATAAGCGAACATGTTCCAGACATCCTGGCGTTGAAGGCGGGAGAGTATGAACGTCTCTCGGCAGATTACAAGGTTTTTCAGGAATTTATTATTGATCTGCGCAGAAATATTGTAGACAATGAATCCTGTGTATATTCCTGCAGGGAGCGTTATGTCAAACTGGAGGAGGTAGAGCACAACGGCGATGTGTTTGGTGTCATTATTGATGTGACGGAAGAGATCGCAAAGCGCAAAAAAGTAGAGGATGAACGCGAGGCAAAAAGCCGTTTCCTGTCCAACATGTCGCATGAAATCAGGACGCCGATTAACGCAGTGCTCGGAATGAATGAGATGATACTGCGGGAGGCCGTGGACAGCCAGATTTTAACATATGCGGCAAATATTAAAAGCTCTGGAAAAATGCTGCTGTTCCTGATCAATGACATTTTGGATATCTCAAAGATTGAATCTGGAAAAATGGAAATTATTCCGGTAGAATATGAGGTGCCGGCTCTGGTTATGGATTTGTGGAATGTCATTTATCTGCGTGCAAAAGAAAAGAAACTGAAATTTAGCGTGGAGTCGGATGAAACACTTCCGCGTGTGCTGCTTGGCGATGATGTGCGGATGAAGCAGATTGTAACAAACCTTTTGACCAATGCGGTCAAGTATACGCCGCAGGGCAGTGTCAGGCTTCAGATTGCGTACGAGCGCCAGAGCGGTGATGAGCTGCTGCTGAAAATATCCGTACAGGATACAGGCATAGGCATACGGGAAGAAGACATGGGAAAACTTTTTGAAAGCTTTCAGCGTCTGGATGAGGAGAAAAACAGGAACATCGAAGGTACAGGGCTTGGCATGAATATTACGATGTCACTGTTAAAGATGATGGACGGCGATATGAAGGTGGAGAGTGAATACCAGAAAGGCTCCACGTTTACGGTAATCATACCGCAGAAAATTGTAAGCAGTGAACCGGCAGGAAGCTTTCAAAAGATGCAGGAAAACAACGCGCGGCATGAGGGCAGCAAGCAGAGCAGTTTTACGGCTCCTGAGGGCCGGGTGCTGGTCGTGGATGACAATACGATGAACCTGACTGTGTTTAAGGCGCTGCTAAAGCGGACAAATCTGCAGGTTGTGACGGCGGAATCTGGAAAGCAGTGCCTTGAATTCGTACAGGAACAGAAATTTCACATTATTTTTATGGATCATATGATGCCTGAAATGGATGGGATTGAGACACTGTATGAAATAAAGAAGCTTGCAGAATGTGGGGATTTTCCAAATAAAGACACGCCGGTTATTGCGCTGACGGCAAACGCTGTTTCGGGTGCTAAGGAGATGTATCTTGCAGAAGGCTTTGCAGAATTTTTGACAAAGCCGATTGACTCAGAACTTATGGAACATACCATCTGTAAATATCTGCCAAGGGAGCTTGTGCAGATGTCCGAAGAATCAGACAGTGATCAGGAAACCGGAAACAGCGCTGAAGAATCAGGTAGTGATCAGGAAACCGGAAACAGCGCTGAAAAAACAGGCAGCGGACAGGCAGCGGGAAAACATGCTGAAAAAACAGACAGTGATCAGGAAACCGGAAACAGCGCTGAAAAGTCAGACAGCGGACAGGCAGCGGGAAACCATGCCGGAGAAAACGACCGTGCTCTGGAACCGGAGGTTTCTGTCAGAAACGGACTGAAGCATTCCCAAGGCGACATGGAAATCTATATGGAGCTTGTGAGCATATTTCTTGGGGACAAAAACAAGAAAGAGCTGCTGCGGCAGTATTTAGCAGAGCATAATATGAAAGACTATGCTGTTTTCGTGCATGCCTTAAAAGGAAATGCAAGGACGCTCGGTGCGGACAGGCTTGCAGATCTTGCATATGAGCATGAAATGCACAGCAAGGCGGGAGAGGAAGATTTTGTAACTGCACACTGGGGAGAGCTGGAACAGGCGTGGGATGCCGCCCTGGAAATATTCAAAGACCTTTATGAAAAAAATGCTCCTGCACAAGAGGAAACGGACATCTTAGAAGGCGGCGCCCTGCTTGAGCTGCCGCAGGAGAGGCTTGGCGAACTGGCGGCGCTGATCGATGATTTCAAGACACAGGAGGCAGTGGACCAGATCAGAGAATGGCTGCAAAGGCCTCTGCCGCAGGATATGAAGCGGCTGCTTACGGATGCTTTAGCGGCAATAGAGGATGAGTTTGACGATGATAAAGCTATAATGCTTTTGACAAAAAATACGGAGGATGAAAAATTATGATAGGTAAAAAATGTATTGTGGCAGTGGATGACAGCGGGATTATATTAAAGATGCTTGAAAAGCTGCTGAGCGGAGAATATGCGTACTATGGGTTTTCAAAAGGAATGCGTGCCCTTAAATTTTTAAAGGAAACGCGCATACCGCATTTGATTATTCTGGATATTGAGATGCCGGAAATCGACGGATATCAAATGCTTGAAATGATACGCAAAAAAGATGAGCTGAAGGAAGTGCCGGTTCTTTTTCTGACATCAAATAATGATAAGGAACACGTCATAAAGGCAATTAAGACCGGTGCGAATGATTATATCGTAAAACCGATTGATGAGAATGTGTTTATGGATAAGGTGCGCGGCCTGCTGAAGGAAGAAAAATATAGCTGGGATAATGTGTAAATAATGCAGCGGTGATCATAATCCTATTTTCTGTCTGGATGTTTTGCAATTTGGTGATCTATGGTTTATAATAAAACATCGAATCTTTTGTTGATAAAGCGCGAATGAATTTTCAAACACGCTTTAAGGCTCCGGGGAAAATGAACGGACGAATAGGGGGATGGATACGATGGATACGAAGGATCTTAGGTGTTTTTGCCGTGTATATGAAGAACGGGGAATCAATCAGGCAGCAAAGCAGCTTTTTATTTCTCCCCAAGGGCTCAGCAGGATTATTGCAAAGCTGGAGGCAGAGCTGCAGGTGGCACTTTTTAAGCGTTCCGCGAGGGGACTGTGTCCGACTGCAGGCGGATCGTATTTGTATGAAAGCTGTCAGGAACTGTTAAACAGGCTGGAGGATTTGGAAATAGGAATCCGCCGGATCGAGCGGATGGACAAAGAGCTTCAGCTTGGATTTTCGTGCGGCGTATTAAATGTGTTCCCATTTCATAAGCTGGAACGGTTTAAAACAGAAAACCCTGACATACAGCTGCAGCGGGAGGAGTTGGAAAATCAGGAAGTTATCGACAGGATTTTCAGCGGGTCATTGACGCAGGGTTTGTCATTGGCAGCATTGAGCGGGACGGTCTGTATGCAAAGGAAGTGTATCAAAGCGGGATGGATGCTCTGGTATATGAAGGACATCCACTCTATGACAGACAGCAGCTGTCAGTTGGAGATCTGCGGGATGAGCCGCTGATTACACTGAATGAGAAGTTTTCCTGTTACCATAGTTTTGTAGGCCGCTGCAAAGATTTTGGATTTATTCCGCGGATTCACATTAAGACAATGGAAAGCCAGCTAATCTATCGTTTCTGCAGGGAAAAGATGGGTATTGGGATTGATACGAATATACATAAGCGGGATATAAGAATGGACGGCCTGCATAGGATTAAGCTGCAGGATGCTTTTACATGGAAAATCTCCATAGTGTGCAGGGAAGACCGCAAAAAAGAAAAGACGGTACACAAGCTGCTGGAGATGTTTTAAAATGATGAACATAAAAAAGTATACATATGTTATTAAATAGGATTGATCAGCTTATAAGAATGTTTAAGTTTATAAGCTGGTCAATCTTTTTTTATTCATGACAATAGAAAGTTCGCGCAGCGTGCTTTCTATTGTTTGAAAATGGTACATGGAAGGCAGGTGTATAATATTTATAGAGAGAAAAGGAAGATTCTATTAATTGATGCGGAATCACTTTTAAATTATGCTGATGATAAGGAACAGCAGAAAGCTGCTTAAAAAAGTGTAAGTGAAAAGTAATATTGACAATATCAAGCCGCTGAAATCAAATCTGATCATTATGCATATAATTTTATTATGGAAAACGATTGATCATGCATATTGTTTATAAGAAAAATTGTATGATGATCTTCATAATGAAATATAAATGAGGTGGCTTCAATTGAATAATTTTAATGCGAACCGTATGTTCCGCCCGCCCGATTTGTTCTGTGCAGGCAGGAACTATAACAGAAATTACAATCAAAGTATTAATCGAAATTATAACCAAAATTATAACCAAAATCATAACCAAAATCATAACCAAAATCATAACCAAAATCATAACCAAAATCATAACCAAAATTATAACCAAAATCATAACCAAAATTATAACCAAAATCATAACCAAAATTATAATGAAAACTGCAGTCAAAATGGTGATCAGGGATGTGGACAAAACTGCAATAACAATGCCTGTCAAGATGATATTCCAAAAGATCCATGTGCCGTACGGCAGCAGATCTGCGATACGTGCTGCTGTATGCATGGGCCAAAAGGGCCGAGGGGAGAGCCTGGGCCTGCGGGGTGTCCGGGTGAACGCGGAGAGCCTGGGCCGATGGGCCCGCAGGGGCCGAGGGGAGAGCCTGGGCCTGCGGGATGTCCGGGTGAATGCGGGATGCCGGGCCCGCAGGGGGTCACAGGGCCGCAGGGGCCGCAGGGGGTCACAGGGCCGCAGGGGCCAAGGGGAGAGCCCGGTGCATGCGGACCGCAGGGCCCTCCGGGATATGCGCAAAACAGTGTAGCAGCATCGTTTTTATGTCAGGGTATGACTATGCCAAAACGAGGCAGGCTGCCGCTTAAAATGGACATACCGGATATAACCCAGAATATATCGCCGGGCAGGAATCGATCCGTCACGCTGACCCGGGGGTATTATGTTATTTATTATTATATATCCACAATAGCAAAAAAAACTGGATTTATAAAGCTTACGCCAAATATAAACGGATATGGGCAGCCGGTATATGCCGCACATGCACAGACTGCAAAGAAGAATGAAATACTTGTAATGTCCAGGTATTTTATGATTGAAGCAGCAGACGCATCTACGCTGTTTTTTGAATGGGATTCTTCTATAGATGATGCAAGGATAAATATGAACATAATTATAGAAAAGCTTAACAGGTAATGGATAGAAGAGGGAGGGATGTATATGCCGACGATCAGTCTTTGTATGATTGTCAAAAATGAAGAGATGCATATTGCACGCTGTCTTGACA
>CAJUHV010000099.1:9234-10680 GCA_910586445.1 uncultured Eubacterium sp. | reverse complement strand
CCCACGTATCCAGCTTGGAAGGCTGGTGTTCTACCATTGAACTACACCCGCATGTTTTATAACAGTCGGGGTGACAGGATTCGAACCTGCGGCCTCCTGGTCCCAAACCAGGCGCTCTAGCCAAACTGAGCCACACCCCGTTGTTCTGTTTTTTTGTATTCCCAAACGCAAGAATAAGTATATCTTATACAATACGATATGTCAACACTTTTTTATAAATATTTTAAAAAAATTTCAAAATTTTTATCAGTTCCTGTCTGCATGACTATATAGGAAGGCCTGCGGCCCTCCTGGCGCGGGTAAGAAAGGCTGCCTGGATTTAAAACCGTAAGCCCGTCCTCCCTGCGGATCAAAGGACGGTGTGTATGCCCAAACATAACCATATCCACATCCCGGCTCCCTGCCTCCTTAATCAGCTTTTCAACGCCTGCTACGACATAATAATAATGGCCGTGCGTCATAAATATGCGCCTGCCTTCTATTTCTATAATCTGCTCGCCCGGCAGGTCTGAAAAATAATCGTTATTCCCGCGCACTGCTGCTACTGGACATCCTGCAGCAGCTTCTATATAATCTTCCCCGCCTTCGGTATCACCCAGATGAATAATCTGCCCAAAAGGCTGCTCAACCTCAAGCAGCCTGTCAAAATTGTCATGTATCCCATGTGTATCGCTTATAATAAGCACTCTCATACCCCGACTCCCCGCTTCAGCTTCAATTCTTAATTTATATATCCGCGCCGCTTTAACTCTTCTTTCACTGCCCGCAGTGCATTCCCCCTGTGGCTGAATGCATTTTTCTGCTCCATTGTAAGCTCTGCTGTCGAGCACCCATATTCATCTACATAAAAAATAGGATCATACCCAAATCCATTTGCCCCTGACGGTTTCCATCCTATATAACCTTCTACCGTTCCTCTAGATGTAAAAACCTCACCATCCGGCAGGGCTGCTGCGATCGCACAGACAAACCGGGCTGTCCGCCGTTCCTTTTCTACGCCGGTCATCCGGTAGAGCAGGGCCTGATTTTTTATTTCATAAGAAGTATCCTCTCCCAAATAACGCGCAGAGTATATGCCCGGCTCTTTATTCAGATAATCGATCTCCAGCCCTGAGTCGTCTGCCAGTACAATATCCTGCGGTGCCAGTCGCGCGATATATTCCGCTTTGATCCGTGCATTTTCTTCAAATGCAGCACCGTCTTCGACCACATCTGCCTCCATTCCTGCTTCTTTCATAGACAGCACTTCTATACCGCAGTCCGACAATATTTCTCTTATTTCTTTCATCTTATTTTGATTTCCTGTAGCGAAAATAATTCGTTCTGTCATTTTATTTTTCCTCTTTTTTTCCAGTTCGTCGATCTTGTTTTGATTTCCTGCAGCCAAAATCATTCGTTCTGTCATTTTATTTTTCCTCTTTTTTTCCAGTTCGTCGATCTTGTTTT
>CAJUHV010000099.1:0-9134 GCA_910586445.1 uncultured Eubacterium sp. | reverse complement strand
CGATCTTGTTTTGATTTCCTGCAGCCAAAATCATTCGTTCTGCCATTTTATTTTTTCTCTTTTTTATCCAGTTCGTCTAATTGGTCCAGCGATTTGATCAGGGCATTATAAATCCCTTCCGCAGCCTTTTTCTGGTACGATGTATCCAAAAGGCGTGCCAGCTCCGTCGGATTATTCATAAATCCGACTTCTACCAATGCCACCGGAGCATTCGAATTTCGTATAATATAAATTTTATTTCCTGCAACTACGCGTCTTTTCTTAGCCCCTAATGCTTTCACTTCTTCATCTAAGCAGATCTGTGCAAAATCTTTTGTATCAAAGGCCGTGTCCGCCGCCAGCTCGTCGTACATTACCTCGATGCCTTCCACATCTGTACTTCCTTTTACGGAATTGATATGTACGCTGACGAATAAATCTGCCCCTGAATTGTTAGCCAGTCCCACCCTGTTTGAAAAATCTGGATTCGAATCATCCAGCCTTGTATAATAAACGCGGATCGTCGGATCTTTTGCCTCGTCAAACAATGCTTTGATCTGCTGCACGATTGCCAGTGTGATATCCTTTTCATATTTATCTCCAGATACTGCTCCCGGCGCACGCCCTCCGTGTCCTGCATCTACTACAACCACTCTGTCATACAGTTCCTTTGGCGAAAAGAAATCCAGATATAAATAATCCTGATCATAACTGCTCTGCACCTCCACGACCTTATCCATTGTCAGCACAATGCTGCCGCCGTCGCTCCCGCTGAAATAGTCCAGGCTTTTAATATCGTCCGTTTTTCCAAGCAGCTGGTAATCATACATATAGTTTTCGTCCGCACCCGGAATTGAAATCTCGATCTTTTGATCTACGTATTTTTGTGCGATCTGGACTTTGGAAGGCTTTGTTCCCTTTGGCATCTCCAGCTGCATCTGATGCGTAATGACAATTACCTCATCGACTGCCTCGATCTCCCCGCGTTCTTCCGCGGCCTGTACCTTTTCTGCCTTTTCCTGCACCTTCTGCGTGTTATAGTCTAAGATCTCCAGACCGGACATTTTCTCCAGCAGGGCATACCTTTCTTCCCTCGCCCTGCGGTCTTCGATAATGCCTGCACTAAATGCTTCTACACGCTGCCTGATTGTCGGCAGCACCCATACCGCAGCGCATACAAAAAGAGAAAATATGCATGTAAAATACGAAGTAAACCTGACTAATTTCTTCTCCATGTATTTTTCCCCTTTCTTCATACGTCATTTGGCATATATATGCGTTTTCTCATGTTTACTGCTTTTTTATATAGCCTAGTACTCCATCCGGCCAGTAACTGCACTTTCAGCACTGTATATTTTGCCATCTGCTTCGTTGTACCCAACGGGCATGAAATCGTCAGTCAACGATGCCGCCGCATCGCCTCCTTCCTCCGCCTTGCAGGCTGGCAAAATATACAGCACTGACAGTATAATTTCTGGCCGGCTGGAGTACTAGCCGTTTGAAATCTGCTGCTGCCTTCTTTTTGGCGGCTTAGGCCCTAAAAACTGATAAAAATTCGTCTTCAGCATTCCATTGTAGATCTTGCGCTTTTTATCCGCACTGCGTCCGATATACCGTTCTGCCTCTTCATAGCCTGTTATTATGTACATAGACCAGGCATCCAAGCCGTTATATGCTTCTCCGATCTGCTGATACAGCTTTGGCAGGTTCTCTTTTTCCTCCATACGCTCCCCATAAGGCGGGTTCGTAATAAGAAACCCATATTTCTTTGGATGGTGCAGCTCACTGACACTGCGGCGCTGAAAATGTATCATATGGTCTACGCCTGCCCTTTTTGCATTTTCCCTTGCCAGACGTATGACCTGCTCATCGATATCGTAGCCCTGTATATCCACTTCTACCGATCTGTCCACCAGATCCTGTGCCTCCTGCATAGTTTCATACCAGTTCTTTTTTGCAATCAGGTTTTCCCACGCCTGTGCCGTAAAATCCCGGCTGAGGCCCGGTGCCGCATGCGCCGCCATCAAAGCTGCCTCAATCGCAAATGTACCGCTGCCGCAGAACGGGTCTACCAGAATACGGTCTGCGTGCCACGGCGTAAGCATGATCAAAGAAGCCGCCAGCGTCTCTGACAACGGTGCCACGCCTCCCATTGTACGGTAGCCGCGCTTATGCAGCGAATCCCCTGTCGTATCAATTGTTACCAGTACCTCGTCTTTCATTAAAAAGACGCGGATCGGGTACTCGGCCCCGGTCTCTTTAAACCACTCGATATCATAATACTCTTTCATCTTCTCTACGACTGCTTTTTTTACAATTCTCTGGATATCCGAAGGGCTGAACAGCCTGCTTTTTATCGAAGACGCTTTTGTAACCCAGAATTTTGCGTCCTTTGGCAGATAAACTTCCCATGGCAACGCCCGTATGCCTTCAAACAGCTCATCATATGTCACGGCATGAAAGCTGCCTACCTTTAACAGCACACGTTCTGCCGTGCGCAGAAACATGTTGGCACGGCAGACTGCTTCTGCATCACCGATAAATGTTACTTTTCCGTCTTCTACTTTTGAGATTTCATATCCCAGATCATAGATTTCCTTTTTCAATACCGCCTCCAGGCCAAAGTGGCATGGCGCAGTCAATTCAAATGTATGCATAGTTTCTCCATATTATTTTATATTTTCCGTATCTTCTGCCCTCACAGCCATATTTACCGCCATGAAAGTTACTATATTATATTATCTTGTCTATTTTACGGTGTCAATGAATTTTTTTCTATAAATCTGGATTGTGGTCTAGAGCGTGTTTGAAAATTCATTCCCGCCATCTGCACGTCCCACTTTGCGGTATATTTGGCCCTCATTCGGTCAACGCAGCCCGCTACGCCTCCCTCATTCGGGTCAAATCTCCCACAAATTGTGACGCACAGCTGTCAGAAAGCAATTTTCAAACACGCTCTAGAAAACAGCGCACCCCGCCGATTAATGCTTTGATCTGATATCCCCGCCTGCTCAGCCTTTTGGCTGCCATAAGGCTCAGATTACCATGCTCACAATACAAAATAATCGTGCGTCCTATAGGAAGACGGTTTTCCCATTCTGCCATCCGCTCATAAGGATAATTGTGCGCACCCGGCAGATGATATTCCTTGTACTGCCCAGGCAGCCTTAAATCTACAAAAAACACATCGCGCCTCTTTAAATAATGCGGTGCATCCTTACATTTGATCAATTCAAAATCCATAGTCCTTAACTCCTCTGCTTTTCCTGACGAAAACAGCTCTGTACGAAAGAAACATCCATTTCTTTTGTTCAGAGCTGTTTTCTTACTATAGTTTATTCAGTTGAGGAGTGATTGCCAACATTATTTTGTATGGCAGTCCTGGGCCTTGCTTTCAGCTTTGTTAGAAGCCTGGTTTTTAGCATTCGAAGCATTGCCTGCGTTGCCTGCGCGATTGGAGCTGTTTGTGCTGTTTGTGCTGTTGTTCGCATTGTTTGCATTAGATGCGTTGTTTGCGTTTGATGCATTGTTTGCATTTGAAGTCTTGTTCTTTGCCATTTTTAATAGCCTCCTATTCGAAAATCGATCTATACAATATCCGCACAAAACAATGTCTTGAGCAGATATTGTAATCTTAGTATTGTTCAAACGGCTGTTTTTATACTGGCAAATTTTGGTTTTTCCTGTTTTTTTAAGCTGACCTTAATTTTTTCTCATATGCCCTGCGATAATTGCCCAGCTGACGGCACAAAAGCGCCAGGTCCAGCCTCTCTTTCCAGTTCTTCCCTTTTTTCGAATAATACACCTCAAATTTAATATTCCGGTTGACCAGATACTGAATAAAGCCGGCATAAAAATTAAAATACCAGCTCGTAATAAAGCTGTCCTCTACCTGTGCAATCTTTTTCGTCTGGATCATTTTGGATATTTTTATCAATACAGAATTCAGATTCATGCCGTTTAACGCCGGGATAAACCGAAAACAAAGCAGTCCCAGATTAATCGTCTCTAATCCGCTGACCCGAAAGCGTTCAATCAGGCTGTCTACTGATTCCTCGTTAAATTGTGTAGTTCTTTCCATATTATTCCTACCGCCTGTATTTTCTACCTATACAGTATGTCGGATACTTGGAACATTTTCCTTTATCCTCTGTATTTTTGTATTTTTGCAGATATTTCTTATTGACAGCTACTGCATGCCGCCTGTTCCCAGTTCTTTGAGCTGTTCAATCAGATCTAAATCCGAAGCCGTCAGCTTTACGTTGGAAGTAATAGAGTCTCCATTCGGCCTTTTAATAATCATCTCAATGATCGTTCCTTCTTCCATCGGCCGGCTGACAACCGCTCGAAAAAAATGCGGCAGCTTCGGATGGTTCCTTGAAAACTCATCCCACATACCTTTTATCTTAAAAATCATAGCCGGATTTACCATTTTTATACCCTCCGCATCAAATAATCTATCCAATCTATTTTACTATAGTTTCGGATCAAATGCCAGCCCTGCTGAAAAAACCTGCATCATCTCCCTCGTCAGGCTGAAGCCGTCATCCATACCAGCCAGCGCTGCCCTGTCGGCCCATTCTGCCACAGCCAGCTCGCTGCGGTCTAAATGAATCACATCACTGCCGTCCAATTGTGCAAAATAGCCCAGCAGCAGATTGGCATCTATGCCCCATGGCTGTGATTTATAATAGCGGATATTTTTTACACGCAGCCCCACTTCTTCCATAACTTCCCGCTGCACTGCCTCTTCCGCCGTCTCACCGGCTTCGACAAATCCTGCAATAAGCGCATAGCGCTTGTATTCCCGGTTGGCATATTTGGAGAGCAGAATCCTGTCCCCGTCAGTAACTGCTACGATCACCGCCGGAGAAATCCTTGGATAAACCGGTCTGCCGCACTGCGCACAGTACATCATCCGCTCCTTCCGGTCCGGTTTCATCCGCCCGCCGCAGCTGCCGCAGAACCGGCTGCCTTTATACCACTGATACAGATGATAGGCAGTATAGGCCGCAAAAGAAGTCTCTCTGTCTGTATGGAAACGTACATCCGATATTTTCATAAATCCGGCTTCTTTATATTCAGATTTATTGTATTCAAGCTCTTCATATCTAGTTTCTTCATATCCAGTTTCATTATATCCAGATTTATGATTGCTGCATAATGGTATATTTTCCCTGTCGATTTCAAAATCCATTGCCAGGAAATAACAGTCATCATCGACGGAAAACAAATACTCACATACCGGAGCGGTCTGAAGATCCTTTAGCATCGGAAACTCCAGACTTTTACCGCATTGTTTAAGCAATATATAATTTTCACTGAATACTGCTATGTAATCTGTTTCTTTTGGTTCTTTATATACGTATTGATTATGCAGCACCTTAGGCGCTATATCCTGTATCATCGTTTTCTTTCCCTATTGTATGTCACAGAATTCGCGGATCTGCTGTTTCATGCATTCTGACACATCACCGCCGTTTAAATACACATATGCCCATTCTACTATTTTTTCCATGGCAGTCTGAACATTCCATCTCGGTCTCCATCCAAATACTTTTTTCAGCTTTGAACAGTCGAGCTTCAAAAAATCTGCTTCATGCGGCCCGCCGTCATGCTGATTGATCCACTGCACGCTGCTCCCAGATCTTTGATTCCACTGATCACAAAACAGCGTCACCAGATCCCCCGTCGTCCAGCAGTCTGCCTCATCCGGGCCTACATTGTAGCTGCCTGCAAAACCGGCATCCTCATACTGCGCCTTTGCAATCATCAGATATGCCGTAACCGGCTCCAATACATGCTCGTACGGCCTTATGGAATATGGATTTCTTACAATAATAGGCTCACCTGCCTGCACCGCACGGATACAGTCAGGCACAATCCTGTCCGCAGCAAAATCGCCCCCGCCTACTACATTTCCGGCACGCGCCGTTGAAACCGCTGTCTGTGCCTCGGTGAAAAAAGAATTTTTATAGCTGTTCGTCACCAGCTCCGAACATGATTTTGAATTTGAATACGGATCATAGCCGTTCAGCTCTTCGTCCTCCCGGTATCCCCATTCCCATTCCTTATTCTGATACACTTTATCTGTCGTTACATTCAAAAAAGACTTTACAGACGGGCACGTACGGACACATTCCAGCACATGCACAGTCCCCATAACATTTGTCTCGTATGTATAAACCGGATTTTTATAAGATTCACGAACAATCGGCTGCGCAGCCAGATGTATGACGATTTCCGGCCGGGCTTCGCTGAATACACGCTGCATATGCTCCAGATCGCGGACATCCCCGGTCACAGAATTCATATGGTCTGCCAGATGACATAACTCGAACAGGCTCGGATTTGTCGGCGGCTCTAATGCATATCCCGTCAGCTGTGCCCCTGCCATCTGCAGCAGCTGGCACATCCATGATCCTTTAAAGCCGGTATGCCCTGTCACCAAAACTTTTTTATTTTTATAAAAAGACAGATCTATCATCTTATTATCCCTCTCATATTAAATACGACTTAACAATCTCCCATACATCCCGCGCGACCTCCTGCGTAGAACCATTTCCGTCTACGACCGCTACCTGCTCTACTCCCTGCAGACGGTCAAACGCTTCTATATAACTCTGCCTCACCAGTGCCAGACGAGACTTCTCCTCAAATAATTCCTTTTGAAACCGCGTCTTTGCAATCCGCTCCAATGCAGTATCAGGATCTATATCTATAAAAATATTAACTGTCGGGCGCAGGATCGCGCTGCTTTGTTCATTTGCATGAATTACCCAGTCCATCGGTACATCCACGCTCTGGTACGCATAAGAAGAAAAATAATACCTGTCCATAATTACATTCATGCCATTGTTGATTTTCTCAACAATTCCATTTACATCATTTAACAGATGATCCAGCCTGTCTGCTGCGAACAGCGCTGCGATCACTTTATTGTCCGTCTTTACCCTTCCCGTCATAATCTGATGAATCAAAGATCCAATCGGAGAATCTGTAGGTTCCATTGTCGCATAAAAAGGAATATCCTCTTTTCTGAGCCTGTCCGATAAAAGCCGTACCTGTGTGCTCTTACCACTCCCGTCAATTCCCTCAAACGCGATAAATTTTCCTTCCATGGCCTGCCCTTTCCACATCAGCGTTTTGCGCCTTTTTTTCTTTTTGCTGTCCTGCTCTGTGCTGCAGCCGGTGTGCCATTTACGGCTCTGCCTTCAGATTCACTGCCCGCACTGCTGTGCACTGCGAGCGCTAGGTCCTGGATATGCTGTTTTTTTACAGCCTCATTGACTGCGACCCCCATACCCATCATTACCCAGTAAATCGGAGCAACACTTACCGTAGAATCATTTAAAAACGAAATAATCATATACGTAAATGTAGCCAGCATCAGTCCCACACCAATAATTTCCATTCCGTTTTGATAAGCTGCCGTATGGTACAGTCGGAAACTGGTAATGAAATACCATATATAAAATACCAAAACCGCGATCAAAGCCGGAATCCCGCTCTGTGTCGCAACCTGCAGATAGAAGCAGTGCGGCTTGACGTCGATCGCTGCCTGCGAACCATTGTACACTTTATTGACATAATCATCCTGCGGGTAAGTCATTGTATACGTATCCGCGCCTGTACCAAACAACAGGCAGTTTTTCAGCATAGGTATCGTTTTTGACCAGATTGTACCACGCTCTTCGAATTTTTTTTCTAAAAACTGCGGTGCAAAGCGCGGCGGATTGTTAATCTTATCCCAGCGTCCAAATACATTGTAATAATAGTATGTTCCGTCTTCGCCTTTTTGGAAATACCAGTCACGGTTGTCCACCCTGACAGCCAGCGCCACCTGGTCATTCAGATTGACTACCTGCACCGTAGTACCTGTAAACCGCTCATCTAAAATCGTATAGATATAATTCTGCTCATCCAATGTGCTGGACAGCTCCTGACCGTCCGCATCCAGCATATGAAGCACATATCCATCATCATAGACTTCATATGATACACGGAACTCGTTTCCCAGATAAGTCACTGCAACGTCCTCGTCTCCGGTGACAATCTGCGATACTGCATCTTCTACTACATCCGGTGCACTGAACAGCCTTACAAACTTTTCTATAATGAAATTATTTTTTGATACAAACGCTACGACAATAACGGCTGCTATGGCAGCTGCCGGAATAATGATCTTCCATGCTTTTAAAATCTGCTTATATAATAAAACGGCCGTCACTACGATCGTTACGGCAAATGCCACGATTCCGCTTCGGTTGCCGGAGGCCAGAAGGCATACAAGCGAAGCTGCTAAAAACAGGGCATATACAATCCGGTATATCCATTTTTTACTTTTAACCAGCAGTGCGACCTCGATCGGAATCATCAATGCAAAATAAGAAGCCACATAGTTCGGGTTATAAACCGTCAAAAATACACGGCCCTTTTCAAATACAAGGCTGATCTCCCCGTCGCTGTCAAATCCGCTTACCAGTGCATTCACAAACTTTGTCTCAAACAGATCATGGCCGACCGCCTGCATTATGCCGATCACCAGCATCACGCCCAGGCCGATCGTAAGCCACCTCATAATACAGTCTACATCTTCGATCGTGCTGACAAACTGATAAGCATAAAAAGCTATGACACAGTATCCAAGCAGCACCCAGATCGTTTCAAATACCTCCTGCGCACCGTGAAAGCTGAAATAACGGTATTCTGAAAACAAGGTTGACAGCAGGCTCAAAACCGCGTATACAAGAACCGGTATCATCTCATAGCACAGTTTAAATTCCCGGCGCTGTGCGGCATACCTCCACGCAAGCAGCACGCACATGACTGCCGAAATCCAAACAATCGCCATGGACTTATAATATAGAAAGAAATCCACCGCCTGATCTACGGTCGAATACCAGTTAAACTGCGACAAGCCGGTATTAAAAGGATACACCCGCACAATCAGCGGTACAACCGTCAGAAATAAAATTAGCGGTATTAAGTATAATTTCGATCTTTTCTTACTCATATCCAAATCCCTCTCATAGTATGTCGTGCATAAATTAAAAAAATAAAAAACAAAAACCTCAGCAATCTTCTTACTGAGGTCGTTAGCTGGCCCACAAGGATTCGAACCTTGAAATGACGGAGTCAGAGTCCGTTGCCTT
>CAJUHV010000098.1 GCA_910586445.1 uncultured Eubacterium sp. | reverse complement strand
TAAAAGCATAGAAGTTCTTGGAATCCAGATGTTCTTTCACGATGTTAAGCCCTTCACCGAAATTAGCAATTTAAGGAAATGGCTGGAGCGCTTTATTTGTAAGGGTTTCAGCAGGTTTCTGAAATTTGATATTATGCTTTGTTAAGGCTTGTTTTTATGGCAATTATACTGAAAAAAGAATTATTTGACTTTACGTCAGTTTTAGTCAGTTTTAAATTGAGTATCTGTTAAAATAGATTTTTTATTTAGCGCATTTATGATTTCAGCGTTTGAATAACCATTTTTATTTAATAAGTTGATTATATTTGCAGGAATATCTTCTATTTTTTGGGGAATGACTGTCCTGGAAAGTTTAGCTCCCTTTCTTTGACTGGTTATAAGATCAGCATCTTCAAGCTCTTTTAGGAATGTATTGGCCTTATCATATCCCATCTTATATTCGTCCTTGATTTGTTTGTTTGAAATATTATCCTTGCCAAGTAACCATATAATCATTTTTGCCAGTTTTTCATCATGTGTTTCTTCGTGAAATGAAAAATCTGAATCAGGTTCTGTATCATGTAATTTTGGCTGTGATATAGGTTTGAAACTGAGTTCGTCAAATGTACCTTTTGTATTGCTGATGTCAAAATTCATATTATCAAGCGTGTCTATTATTTCTTCTGGAGGCATATATGCGCCTTGCAGCCTTTTGATTCCTTCGTGTTGATCACATTTAAAATACATAGAGCCTTTGCCGGATAAGGTTGTTGCGGCAGAATTTCCAATTATTGCTCTCGAATTGTATGGAGTAATACACCTGAAAGCAATTGCAGCACCCAGATTTGTTGTTTTAATTTCTATATTGTCTTTGGTTGCATCTTGAGCAGCCAGTATTAAATGGATTTTAACTTTTCTGGCACGTTCCAATAGGTCTGTGATTAACTTAGATGATTTCTTATTCTTTTTTTCTTCCGTTAATCTTCGAATAAATGTTGGAAATTCGTCTATGACACAGATAATGGAAGGCCATTTATGAATTTTTCTTGTAATATTTCTTTCATCAATTGATTCCAATTCTTTTAAACGCTGTTCCATTATCTTTCTTAAATATAATATACATTGCTTTCCTTTTTCAACTTCACCAACTGTTATAACCGGACTAAGCATATGGGGAGTTTTTTCAAACATCCTTAGCCTTGATGCACCAAAGTCAAGAAGAAGTAACCGGACTTCAGCTGGTTTCTGTTTACACACAATACTCATTAAAAGGCTGTGTAATGCACTGGATTTTCCAGAACCACTAGTTCCGCCGATTAGCATGTGTGGAAATTCAGCTATATCTGCAATAACCATCTGACCCATTATGTCATACCCGACTGCATAGGGAAGTTGCATTTTGCTGTTTTGAAATTCAAAGCTGTTTAATATTTTGCACAGACTGTTTTCCTTTAATGGTTTTTCAGAAACAATTATTTTTATGGAAGAATGATTTATTTCAGGTAAAAAGAATTCAACGCCCAGAAGACGCCGCACTTCATCTGCGTAATAGCTGATCGAATTTTTATTAGTTCCAGGCAGTAGTTTCACAGAAAATATATACCGGTCATCTTTAAATTCAGCATCAGGCAGTATTTTTAAGGATACTCCATAATTCTGATAATATTTAGTAATATCTGATGCATATTTTTTCCATTTTTTTCTGTACAGTTTTGATTTTGTTGTATTAAGAGTATATGTATTAATATTCACCATTATTGGCAATGTTGGTGAATAGGTATCGTGAAGACTGAATAATAATGTAGCAGCGTTATTTATTATTAATCTAATAAGTTTTGCCGGATTATCATAAATTTCATTTTTATATTCAAACGTTTTCCCTTCTGTCAGTTGTATAGAATGTTCAAAAATTTCCATATACCGTACAAAGAAATATGTGAGAAAACCTATGTTGATCACATCATTTCTAGTCAGATTTATGTATTTTCTGCTATATTTTTGTATATAATCAATATGGCTGCAGATGTGATTATAAAAATGCAGATGGTTTTCGGTTCGGAGATTCATTCTATTTGCGGAAACGGTTGTGGGTGAAAAATGGTACTTTCCATTTAATACGAGTTCTAGTACCCAGGAAGCTAGGTGTTGCCTTTCATTTTGAATTATTTCTAAGTAATCCTCATCAATATCCATTCCTGTTAAGTCTATACTAAAGACATTTTTAAAATGAGAACGGATTGCAGAACAGATAAAAATGGGTAACGTATTAAATTGTTCTTTGATGTCAAGAGGCTTCACTTTTCCAGATATATTTGCAGTTTCACGAAGTAATGCACTATAAAATTTTTCGTTTTCGTATCCATCTATAACTACAGGTATATCACGGCAGTATAATAAATCACCTAATGATTTATCAACGGATTGATTAGGGTATACGGTCATATACTCATAATCACAATATCCCATCTTAAAATTACGGCCACAATTTTTAATTGATCCAGTATTGACATCACATATACTAACAATTTCGTGTATTAGCCTGTAAGTATTTGAATTTCTCTCACAAGCTATCTGTAAAAAATATGGTACACGAAGATCGGCTGATTTTAAGCAGCTGCTAAACAGGGCAGCGAGACAATATCCGAAAAGATAAGTGGTTATGCCACCATATTTTCTATGCAGAAATATATCATCTATTATTGCGAAAGCGTTTGATGTTGCTTCTTCCGTATTGTCTATCTTATATCTTTTTTTACAATGGTTGTGATAGAGCAGACAAGTATTATATAAACGGTATTTTCCCTCATGCCATCCATATTGAGAATGATCTAAGTATGATAGGATGGCTTTTATACTTTCAGGATTATTTAGTTTTAATACTTCTAAAACTATTTTTAATTTATTTATGTTCCATTTGTAGTTTTTTTTATCGTTGTCTCTATTAGGAATATATTGTTCTAATTCTGATAGTTTTCCATCTTCTGAAAGTTCTGTTAGAGACTGAGAAAGTGTTCTGGCAACAATATCAAGAACATTTTGTTTTAGGTTATGATTGTTTGACATATTAAATCCTCCCATCATTACTTATCTTATTCACTTATCTTGTTTCTATAACAAATTTCTATATTATTATAATATGATTATATTATAAAGTAAATATATTTTTGAGATAAGAGAATAAGATAAGTAATTTGTGTACTGGATTCACTGAATTTAGTAGCGGGTGCTGAATATTAAAAAATGATAATAAGGTAAAGTAATCTTCTGTTGCTGTAGCATATTGTCTAAGTAATATCATTTTTATCTATAAAATTATTTTGATGTACAATGATTTTATATTCATTTTATATTTGATTAACAGATAATTTTTCTCATGAGTTAATGAGCGCATCATGTCAGAAATCAATCATATATTATTCTTTTATAGGAATGGATCTTTGGTTTGTTATCAGAGATTCATTTACTAATCATGAAAGGGGCTGATATGGTTATTGCAGAGATGGCATCAAAAATATTGCATTTTCAGGAACTGGCAGACTGATTAAGACAGGACTTTTCTTATGGAAAAAACGGATATTAATAATCAAAAAAATAAAAAGAACCTTTAAAAGGGGCGTAAAAAGGAACATATAAAGAGGATTATAAAGCTCCTTTAAAAGCACCGCTAAAAGACTGGATTTAAGGAAGCGGAAACTGTTATGCTTATAGTTAGTTATACGAGGGAGGAAGGTGGAATTATGATTGACATTGACCTGGACAATTCAGACGAGGTAACAATCTACAAGGCATTCAGTGTAGATGGAAATGAAGCGGAAGCGTTGAATGACAGCTATCTGGAACTATATGAGCTGATCGGGCGTGATGCCATGCTGAAATTGTTTAAATATTTTCATGGTGATAAGATCGACTGCCCAATACGGCTGTATCGTCCAGAGTTTATAGCAGATCTGGCAAAGCAGACAAATGACAGGCGTGAACGTGCCAAGATTGCCAGGGCAGGAGGGTATACTGTAAAGTTCATCGAAGGAATGCTGCGCAAGCGTAGAAGTGAAGATGAATCTGAATAAAATGGATGAAACGGAGATTGATAATGTCTGCTGGCAGCAGACCTAAAACAACAAAAGTTGCAAAAGTCTGCTGGTAGCAAACACATAATAACAGTTTTGGGTTTATAATAAAAAGCGTTACAGGCAATCTGTGAAAAATCCGGCAGGCGGGGCAGAAGCTTCCTGCCGGACAGTCTCGATATTTTTTGTTTTATACAGATGAGGCAGCAAAGATTTTAATACCATCAGTAAGAACATACAGAAAGAAGTGGGTTTATGGGAAATGACAGAAAAGCCGTAAAAGCAGCAGATGAGGCCGGGGTAATGATTCCCAGTGACGTGAAAAAGGCACTCGCGAAGAAAGCGAGGGAAAAGCTGGAGGATACATGGCATACAGAGGATGATTTCAGGAAGAAATTAGGGCAGATGCCGGATGATGAGCTGTCTGCAGCATATATTCCTGATGTCTACCAGAAAGATATTTATACGATTGATTATGAAATACTGAAAGCATGGGGGATAAAACTGATATCCTTTGACATGGATGATACGGCAGCCGACTCGGAGGCAGGGGAACCGTCGCAGACAGCTATTGTATTGTTCAGGGATTTAAAGAGGATGGGATTTGCGGTCGCGCTGCTGACGAACGGAAAAGATGCAGAAGGAAAGAAGTTTGCTGAAAAATTAGGAGCGGATTATGCCGCGGAGGCAAAAAAGCCATACAGCACCGTCTTTAAGGCCGTGGCTTTCGATTTTGAAGAACAGCATAAGGAATTTCTGGAAAGGTCACAGATGGCCCATGTGGGGAGCCATTTCAGCAAAGATATTATGGGAGGGAATACATTCGGCATCACTACCTGCCTGGTCCGGCGGGCAGGAAAACGGGGAAAGTCCGTAGCTGAAATAGCAAAGCTGGTAGGAGTAAATGAAAACCACATTGTCAGGGCCGAGCTTAAAAACCGGGGGCTGTGGTATGCTCATCACCAGTATGAAAAGGGGGATCAGTATTACCAGATGGGGGAGGAACCCGGATACCGGAGGAACGGCAGACCTGCCTGTGGCATTGCACTGCAGGCGGCAGATAGCCTGATTCAAAAAGTAAACGCTGACAGGAATACGGTTTATAGCTTAGACGGGCTTCTGCGGAACAGCTATAAACAGAAAAAGGCCGCCGCCATGAAGACGCTGTATGCACACTTGGGAGAAGATATCGTATTCACAGGTGCAGAGGACGGAATGGAAGATATGCGCGAGCTTGAGGAACATGAACTGTGGGACGGGGAGCTGTCAGCATTTATTTTTACGGCAGGCTGTTATTCTGTCCGCCAGGCAAGGCGTCTGTATAAAGACAGTGGCGAGGTTGATTATACGCAGAGGAAGCCGGCCGGAAAGGATGCAGTCGCCACATACAAAGAAAGGGAATCACGTCGCTTCCTGTTTCATTTAGGGTGTACCGGGGAGTACCGCGAGGTCTGTGAAATATCCGCAAAATATAAAGGAGAGGACAGTGTCGGGAATGAATGGGTGCATTTATGCCTTGCGGCTACAGGTTTCAGCTGGAATGAGGATATAGATTTTATCTGTACGGTAAAAAGCAGGGGAGCATCTGACGGACAGGCGGCTTTATTTGTCTGCAAAAATTATATGGGAAGTTCATTCAGTGTGCAATACTGGTACAGGCTTACTCCTGATGGAACAGTAAAAGAATACTGGATTCATCCGTATAATGAAGATACTTTTAAGGAACGCTGGGAACTGAATTGAAAAAATACTCCTATGACTAAGTATCCGAAGGGCTGTGAGGGATAACGGGCAGGCTGTGTATGGATACCGCTCAGTCAGGGGTGCCGAGGATTTTGAAATTGTGGTCATACAGCAGGGCATTGGCTCTGCATATATCGTAATTTTTATGTAAAGCGAACAGGATCAGCGCGTCCCGCTCATCCCTTACATACAGCTCCCTGTTGCCAGACAGCTTGAGCATCTGCTGTGTTTCTTCAGCGGAAAGGCGCATGCCAAATGCGATGGCAGCCAGCTTGTCCCTTGACGGCTTTTTTTCACCGGAAAATATCTGATAGACATAAGACCGGTTCATCTGCGAGCCCCGGACGACTTCCGCTATGGTGAGCCCCTTCTGCATCAGGAGGAAGTCCAGATGATCCCGGAGGCTCTGCTTAACCATGAGTTCCTGGTTTCGCTCCAGAAAGCTGTCTATATTTGACGTTTGCTTTATTTCATCATTTAATGCTGCGGTAAATGCACCAGGCTGCATAACCATCTCTCCTTTTTCCATGTTTTATGATGAAATTATACTTGATAAAGTCACGTTTTGCAAGCTGATGAGGTATTTTTATACAAACATTTGCCACAGTTGTTGCTTTTCACACACCAGCCAAAAAGCGGCTGTGCTGTAAAAAGATTCAAGGGTGGGGAGATGAAGATTATAATGAAGATTCACAAAAATGGCTTCGGAAATTGACACGGCAGGGTTATCCGGATGCAGAATGTGTTTGCTTAGAAAGGAAAATTGATTCAAATGAATAAGGATGAAAATAAAAACATGAATAGACAAAATACACAAGAGGAGCAGGAGTTCTTTCTGCAGGTACAAAAGCAGGGAGAATTTAAAATACAGCCATGTGAATCGGTTGTTGGATTTAACGATAAAGACCGATATGAAATGTTAAAACTTACAAAAGAACAAAAAATGCAGGTAAATGAGTTGCTGCAGCACGTTCCTATGGCAGCTGCCGCAGGTGCCATGGCAGGTGCGTATACAGTAAGCTTTCCAAAGGGGCTGCCGCATACGCTGCTATCTTTAAAGCAGGGAGGGGTTGGTTCTCAGATCATAGAAAATGGAAGGATTGTAGGTTCGGCTTCTTTCCATCAAATGTTGGGGCAGACGGCCGTCCTTGGTGCATTTACGGCCATATCAGTTATTACGGGACAGTTTTTTCTGGCGCAGATCACAAAAGAACTCCATATGATCAATAAGAAGATTGATGATATCCTGAAATTCCTGTATGGGGAGAAAAAGGCTGAACTGCTGTCAGAAGTGAGCTTTGTCAAATATGCTTGTGAAAACTATGGCCATATTATGGCACATGAGCAGCACCGTATTGCTACGATCTGCAGCATTCAGGGCGCAAAGAAAGTAGCTATAAAAGATGTCGAATTTTATATGAACGATTTATATGAAAAGGTTAATACTCATGAAAAAATGAATTTTCAGGATTTGTGCAATCTGATAGACAGAAAAATCAAACATATTAGAGAAAACTTAGATCTCTCGCTTCAGCTGTGTCTTATCAGCAGCCTGATGGAAGTATATTATTCAGAAAATTATGAGGAAGAATATATTAATTATGTGGAAAATGACATAAAAAGCTATATAAAAAGCAGTAATAAAAAAATGCTTGAAAGCTATGGAAACTTAAAAGGCCGTCTGGCTAATTGTAAAGTGAGTGGAAAGGAACAGCAGAGAGTTACGGAATATATGCAAGAAATTGAAGGAGCGGCAGATTCAGTGGATAAAAATTATCAGACTCTATGTGACCGTTTATCTGACATATTGCATACGACAGCTAAAGCTACAGAATATTACCTTACATCGAATGGAAATGTTTATTATAAAAAATCTTTGCCGTATTAGAAATACATTCTGTGTTTTGAGTGTTATGTCTGGTATCATAGCATGGATATCGGCTACAGATCCAGGAAAATTATACATAAAGGTGGTAAAAACTTAATCAAAGGGGAAAGGAAATTATGGGTAATGAATGGAAAAAAGATGAGTGGAAAAAAGATGAAAGAAAGAAAAAGAAGAATATAAAGACTTTTAATGATACAAAGAAGTTATACGGGAATCTGCTTTTTTTGAGAAAATCTATCATGGATTCGATGGCAGGACAGAAGCTGTTTAAAGAGGGGGAATCTTATGGTTTTTCCAAAACACATGATACAGCACAGGATGCAGAGGTTATTGTATCTGGAAAGAGAAGTCTGGAAGCGGCAATGACTTATGCAAGGCAGGGGAAAAAAGTATGTGTTTTAAACTTTGCTTCAGCTACGAATCCGGGAGGGGGCGTAGTGGATGGATCTTCTGCCCAGGAGGAATCCATCTGCAGATGCAGCACGCTATATGCAAATCTCAATGATCCGATGCTCATGGACCGGTTTTATAAGCCACACAAAGAAGCAGGGAATCCATTATTTAATGATGACTGTATCTATACCCCCGGAGTTACTGTTTTTAAGACAGATGCATCTGTACCGGAACTGATGCCGGAAGAAGACTGGTATAAAGTTAATATTATCACCTGTGCTGCACCAAATTTAAGAAAGGAACCCAGCAGATATGAAAAGTTTCATTTTTGCAGAGGGGCGGCAGATGTGACCGCAGAACAATTAGCGATACTGCATAAGAGCCGGATCAGGAGGATATTTGAAATTGCCGCATACGGAAGAAATGAAGTGCTGATTCTTGGGGCGTTTGGCTGTGGAGCTTTTCGCAATCCCCCTGAGATTGTTGCAGGAGTGTTCAGGGAGGTCCAGGAAGAATATAAGAATGCGTTTGAGACGATTGAATATGCAATCTATCATACGGACAAAGATGTGTTCAACTATAAGATATTCCAGAAGAAACTGCTTCATTGAACTTTTCAGTATGGAAAAACGATGGGCAGTCTGTTTTGTGGGTAAGCCGTGTCCGGCGGGATGAAGGTAATCCTGAAGACATGTACGGCTTCACAAGGAAGTATCAGGAAGGAAAATGGGAAAACAGAAGCAAAAGAATCATAAGAAGATTATGCCGGAGGTGGTTTGGATGAAAATAGAAAATATGGTTTACCGTATCAAATCTCCGTGTTCAAAATGTCTTTATAAACTGGGGATAGTACACACGTTCAAAAACCCATGTCTTCAATGCAGGGAAAATGGTTATCAAATGTTTGAATGGTTTAAAAACAGAAATCGGATGTTTTTTCAACAGGAGATAGTGGCTGATGATAGAAAACACCGATAGGGGCGTGAAAAATGCAATCATATCTTGAAGCATCTCTGTCCTTTCTGGAATCTAAGGAGATGCGTGATTATCTGAGGGAAAAGCTGCCTGAATACCGATAGGTGGCATGGGGATGTGTCGATATTGTTGCCTATGCGCCGGTACCTGTCGAACGGAAACTGCCCGTGCTGGAACAGATTGCCCTGGAAGCCGTGCCGGAACCGGCTTATGACAGGGAGCCTTTCACAGCCCATGCAAAACGGCTTGCCAAATCCTGTCGTACAGCATTGGATGAGCGGTATGGCAGTACGGATGGGGCCATGTTCTGGCTGGAGGAGTTCTGCTATGACGATTACTCGTGCATTGACAGCCATGCTTTCTTTACAGGGTTTGATGCAGCAGTCCGTTACCGCCGTGCTTTCCCCACTTATCCACGCAAGGCCCAGCCTTGGGGCTGCGATTGAGGAATATATTTGGAAAGGGAAATCAGACGGCAGGTCATGGCTGGAAGTGAAGGAGGCCTTTGGGCTGTAATAGAAAGGGGACTGGTTTTATGATGGAATTACCAATTTCAGACTGTTTGAAGGAGCATTATAAAAAGCACAGCGCCGCATTTACGGATTCCGAACAGGCAACGATCTTCTGGGAATCGTTTTAGAGCGGTACCAGCCTGAAAATCCAGGCAGCCTGCTGGACGTATTGCTGTATACGGCAAGTCTTGTTACCAAAGGTGAGTGCAGCCTTTCCGTGCTGTTTTGCCATATCAGGGAATATAAAAAACATCTGGACGTTTAAAGCACATGGGAAATATTTATGGACAGGCTGGAAGGAGGATTCTATGGTTAAGCTGCCAATATCAGATTATGTGGCAAATTATTATAAGGAACAGGGGATCGAATTTACGTTCCGCCAGAAGGCGCATTTCTGCTGGGCTTATCATAAACGGTTAGAAGAACGCGTGAAATCCCTTAAGGAAATCCTGGCGGTATCAGATGATGAAAAACTGAATGGGGAAGTCAGGGAAAGGCTGGACTATGAGGAAAAGGCATACGCGACTTTTGTGGAGAACCATAATCAGGGGTGCATTTATGTGGTTCATTCTGATGTCGAATCTGAGTACCAGAACGGGTATTTTTCATCATTCCAGAATGCCATTTTATATGGGAACGGGAACTGCCGGGAAAGATACGGGGTGGTCAAGCGGTATCTTTCAGACCAGTGCCCGGAAGAATTTTTAAAAGGGGAAGAACCGGATGAATATAATACGGTACTGTCGGAATATGTCTTTACACCTGACGGCCGGGTGATGTGTGGGTATTCATGCGAATGCCCGGCGCCCTTTGATGAGGAAGATAAATGCAGGTTTGAAAATATGTTCTTAAATATCAAAAGCCCGTTTGGGCTGGGGGACATTGTGATGGGGGAAGGCTTCGACCATCCGGGAGTCGTTGCATCCGGGCATGACAGCTTTGAAATAATATATGACAGACATAAGAAAGATACGGAAGTATGCATAGATGGTTTTGATAACTGTATACGGGTGGATTTTACCGGGCATGACAACGACCCCTCTTATAATTTTAATTATGACCATGTTCATCCGTTTGGCTTATGGAAAATTGATACGTGGGATGACAAAGAATACTGGGAGATACTGAAATTTATGAGCAATGCCATCAGGCAAAACGTTGACTTGCTCACGCTTGATTACCTTATGCATGAATACAGCGGACACTATTAATACAGAAGATATATAAGATGATACATGGAAAAATTTATTTTTACTGGAAAAACTGTCAGGGGCAGGGGTGCATATGCTCCTGCCCTTTTCCGGGTTTTAAAATAACAGGGGGACAGATTTTTTGGATTTGAAGGGATAAAAGTCTTTATAACAGCAGGCGGCACCTGAAGAAAGATATAAAAACACAGGCATGCGCCACCGCATATGCAGGGTTTACAGTTATATATTCTATCATTAATGGTGAATGGTAATAAGCCATGCCGCTAGTTTAACCATTAAAAAGCATAGAAAAGAAAGGGGGAACGCTTTTGGGTAAATGGAAAATGTTTGAAAATATTTTAAGGGCAGCATCAGCACTAGTTGCTGCAACCATGTCCATTGTCAAATTTGTCAATATCATCGGTAAGATGAAACCGGCAAAGGTATAGCTTTATCTTATGGAAGATAAATGTAGACTACAATTTTAACAGGAGGCATAAAACAGGGGTTCCATATCTGGGGCCCCTGTTTTGTATGCTCCAAATTTAAGGACAGGATGTGAGAGAGATGATGCAGACAAATTTAATGAAAATACACCACTTTACAACTTTTTAAAAATAAAATAACGCACAAGGCACTTTCTAAT